>JBDTXP010000011.1:0-23845 GCA_040006135.1 Ginsengibacter sp.
TCAAAACAGCAACTACATTGTCCTTGCCCAATGCCTCGCATGCGATTGCAATTGAAACAGCGCTATCTATTCCGCCACTGCTTCCAATAATTGCTTTACTGAATCCCATTTTAGTAAAATAATCTCTGATACCTAAAATAATGGCTGCATATACCTGGGAAATATTAAGATCTGGAATGAAATTGAGAGGTTCTAAAAGCTGCACCGGAAGCGCGTCTGCAGGTTCTATCACAGCTTCATCAAAAAAACCATATTCATTTAAATGGACAGCTGCAGTTGCTTCAGTGAATTGCGGAAGCTGGCAACATAAATTGGCATCTTTATCAAATACCAACGATGCACCGTCAAAAATAATCTCTGTTTGGCTGCCAACCGAATTGCAATAAACCATTGGAAGTTTATATTTTAAAACGTTAGATTTTACCGTTGCTTTGCGGTCTTCATCATGGGTATAATCAAATGGAGATGCAGAAATGTTGATCATTAAATCAGGCGACTGTTTCATTAATTCATTCATCGGGCAAATTCTGTACAACGGATTGTCCCCTAGATTCCAGATGTCCTCACAAATCGTTAATGCAATTTTTTTTCCTTTAAATGAAATAACATTCCAGTCATATGCAGGTTCAAAATATCGGTATTCATCAAAGATGTCATAAGTGGGAAGACATGTTTTATGAGCAACACTCAACACTTTTTTTTCATACAAAAAGAAAGCAGCATTGAAAAGGTCTTTTCCTTCGCGTTTGGGATTAATATCTGGTGCGCCTATGATCACGCCAATTGTATTTGAGTATTCTTTAATTTCTTGGATGCTCTCATAACATTTGTCAATAAAATCTTTGAAATCAAGAAAATCCCGGGCAGGATAACCGCATATACTCATTTCACTGAAAACAATCAGATCGGCCTTTTGACTTTTTGCTTCTTCAATAGCTTCAATTATTTTATTAGTGTTTTGCTTGAAATTTCCTATGTGATAATTCTGCTGGGCGAGTACAATCTTCATAATTCAAAATTAGTATAATAGACTGACAGGCAAATTTGCAGCTTCGCTAAAAAATTTATTCATGATTTGACCATAATTTTCAAAAAATAAAAAAAGTTTAACGGAGGCTCTCGTAGTACATCACTGGTTTTTTATATATTATAATTACTTTCGTGGCCTGGCAATAAAAATGATTTATCCCGGTTTAAAATCCTACCACAAATTTTTCAATATAATTGAAAAAATAAATCATTGGCGCAAGCGAAAAATTTCTAATACCAATTTTTTAATAATTGCAGCGGCTGTTGTTGGTGCATTAGGTGGTTTAGCGGCTTCATTGCTAAAACAACTTACTCATTCATTTGCACGGTTTCTACAGGAAGATTTTCACTGGCAATATAAATATTATCTCTATTTCTTTTTCCCACTTATTGGTATTTTTCTTACAGTATTTTATATCAGGCTTTTTATAAGACGAAGTAAATTTCATCACGGTATTCCGGCAATCATAAATAATATTACACACCATAATAGCCGCCTTGATTTTCATAATATTTATAGCCAGGTGATTTCAAGTGCGATTACGGTGGGTCTTGGCGGATCCGCGGGACTGGAAGCGCCGGCAGTTGCAAGTGGGGCTGCGATAGGTAGTAATATTGGCCGCTTTTTCGGGCTTAATTATCGTGATACAACAATGTTACTTGGTTGTGGTGCAGCCGCAGGTATTGCAGGTGCTTTCAATAGCCCTGTAGCCGGAATGATCTTTGCAATAGAAGTGATTCTTCCGGAATTCTCCATCCCTACATTAATTCCGTTGCTTATAGCGTCAGCGCTTTCTTCTGTGGTTTCAAGACTCATATATAACGAGCCATTATTTGCCATGGTTACTAATGGCTGGGTGACTGAAGCTTTTTGGTTTTATATACTTTTAGGAATTCTTGTGGGTGCATACTCGGTTTATTTTAATAAGTTAAACACATATATATTTCACACATTTGCCCGCATAAAAAACCGATATAATAAAGTGTGGTCCGGTGGATTGATATTAGGAGTTTTGATAGCATTATTTCCTGCATTATATGGTGAGGGGTATATCACCATTCAAAAATTATTGAATGGCGATTACCAGAGTTTGCTGGCAAATAGCTTTTTTCCTGATTATCAAAATGTGGCCTGGATTCTTGTACTTTATGGTACGCTTACATTAGTTGGAAAAAGCCTTGCGAGTGTGATCACTATGGCCAGTGGCGGCAATGGCGGCATGTTTGGCCCCAGCGTAGTTGTTGGTGGTTTATTGGGTTTTGTATTTTCCTATGGACTCAATCAAACGGGCCTCGTCGAATTAAATGTCACCAATTTTATCATAGCAGGTATGGCTGCGTCTATAAGTGGAGTAATGCATGCGCCCCTCACAGGTATATTCCTGGCTGCCGAAATTACGGGTAGTTATGTCTTGATGGTGCCATTGATGATGGTGTCTGCGATTTCATATTTTATTAATAAAAGTATTTTAAAATATTCTATTTATACTAAGGTGTTGGCGGAGCAAGGCACGCTTTCATCTTTGGAAAATAAGGATAGAAATGTATTAAGGAGAATAAGATTGAAATATTTATTAGAAAAGGATTTTGTTATTCTTTATCCTGATGATACACCTAAAAAAAGAAGTGCTGATATTATACATACTCATAGAAATATTTTTCCGGTCGTAGATGTACAGGGAGTTCTTGTGGGAGTACTTTACAGTGATCAATTATTAGAAGTATTATTAAGTAAAGAGCCGGGTGTTTCAGACCAATTGATAGGTGCGATCATGCAGCCTCCAAATAAAGTGATAGATATAGATACTCCAATGAGTGAAGTAATGCAGATAATGGATAGCCTGGATACGCGAATATTGCCAGTCATAAATAAAAATGGGATGTATCTTGGTTTTGTAAGTAAGAATGGAATTTTTAATAAGTATCGTTTATTGCTGGTGCGGCAGGGGGGATATATGCAATCATAAATTGTAAAACTAAAAGAATGGGTAAAGTACTAAAAAAGAATATTTTAATCATCGCTGTTATTTGTATTTTCTGTGCATGCACAAATAATAAAAAAGGCCCGGATGTTTCTTCCATAAAAATAGATCTTCTTACCATGAGATTTGAGCAGGATCTTTTTTCAATAGATACTAATCATATTGCGTTTGCTATGCAAGAGCTTCTAAAAAAGTATCCTCATTTTACTCCGGATTTTATACAAAGCATTTTAGGATTAGATTTGGATAGCCTGGTCATTGATGGGAATGCGCAGGCCGAGGCTATAAAATTATTTTTGCATGACTACCGCCCTATAAAAGATTCAGCCGAATTAATCTATAACGACTTTTCAAAAGAATCCAAAGAAATTAAAAATGCACTTCAACATGTAAAATATTATTTTCCCGCGTACGATGTACCCAAAAAAATAATCACTTTTATCGGACCCATCAATGCTAATTTTGAAACATCTTTCGGTACCCAGGGGGATGTACTTACACCTGAAGGATTAGGAGTAGGGCTCACCCTTCATTTGGGAAAGAATTTTTCATTTTATAAAAGCCCACAGGGTCGTGAGCAGTACCCTGATTACCTCTCTGGTAATTTTGATAAAGATCATATAACAGTCAACTGTATGCGAAATATAGTGGATGATCTTTTTCCTTACAAGGCTGATGGAGCTGCACTGATAGAACAAATGGTAGAGCGCGGCAAGAGGCTTTTTTTAATTTCTAAATTTTTACCAAATACTGATGATAATATAATAATAGGTTATACTTCAGAGCAGATAAAGGATGCGGTTTCTCACGAAGCACTTATCTGGCAATTTTATTTAAATAACGAACTCCTGAATATAAGTGATCAAAATATTGTAAAAAATTATATTGGTGAAAGCCCTAAAACTCCTGAATTGGGAGAAGGTGCCCCTGGAAATCTGGGCTCATTTTCCGGTTGGCAGATCGTAAAAAAATTTATGGCACAAAATGAAAAAATATCTCTACAGGAATTAATGAGAATGCCGCCACGAGAGGTTTATCAGCAATCCAAATACAGGCCGCGAGATTAATTCATTTTAAAAGGAGCTACCATTTCAAATAATGGTATGTTGATGAGAAATGTTTTTTTATTAGAACAGTTTTCCATAAAATATTTTCCATACATTTTCCCCATATCACTTTTAAGATTGCATCCACTTATATATTGATATTTTTCACCTGAAGGTATTATCGGTTGTACGCCTATTACACCTTCCCCTTCTACTTCATAGTGATGATAAATGCTGTCAAAAATATACCAGTGCCTTCTGAGCAACTGAACAGCGAAAGGATTATTATTTTCCAGTGTGATGCGATAGCTGAACATATAATCTGATGCATCAGGATCACTATATTCTGACTGGTAAAAAGTTTCTACACTTATAGTTACCCCTTCTGATATTTTTGAGATCATGATCTTGGTTATAAGTACTTGTGTAATAGGTATTCAAAGATAAAGTAAATATTCTTTTCCTTTTCCCTGCAGGCTATTGGATTTTTTTTGCCCTAACAAAATCGTTTTTATGTAACCAGTCTACGATCTTTTGGCTATGATCCCCCTGTATAATAATTACCTGGTCTTTTACAGATCCACCACTTCCACAATACGATTTTAAAAGCTTTGTAAGTTCTTCTATTTGAACTTGATTCATTACTAAGCCTTCCACAAGAGTCACAATTTTTCCTGCCCTGTGTTTTTTATCAGTGCGTACTTTAACGGTTTGCATTTGAGGCAATAAACTTTCTGTAATATTTTTTTCCTGCTCTGGCTGCCAGTCATTGTTGGTTGAAAAAACAATATTTCCAAAAGGTCTATTTTTTTTGCTCATCTCTTTCTATTTCGGCCTTCAGGCTAAGATCAAGACTTTGTGCCTGGTGAATAATTGCGCCACTGGAAACAAAATCTACTCCTGTGGCGGCATAAGATTGAATATTTGCAAGTGTGATTCCGCCACTAGCCTCAGTTTCACAGACTCCATTAATTATTTCCATTGCATCCACAATTTCAGAAGGCTTAAAATTATCCAGCATTATTCGATCTGCTTTGCCAGTCGACACGGCTTCAATTACTTCCTGCAGGCTGCGTGTCTCAATTTCAATTTTAAGTCCGGGTTTTTTATTTTGCACATATTGCGAAGCTTTTTCAAGCGCTTTTTTAATACCACCGCAATAATCAATATGATTGTCCTTCAGCATAATCATATCATAAAGTCCGAAGCGATGATTATAGCCACCACCAATTCTTACGGCTTCCTTTTCAAGCAACCTGAAATTGGGAGTTGTTTTTCTTGTATCTAAAAGTTTTGTAGAATAATTTTTTAATTCTTTCACATATAAATTAGTGAGCGTAGCAATTCCACTCATTCTTTGCATGCAATTAAGCACCAGTCTTTCTGCTTTAAGTATTGTATGAATAGAAGCACTTACTTCAAAGGCGATGTCGCCCGGCTGCACATAATCTCCATCTTTCTTAAAAAATTTCAAATGCGAATCCTTCTCGATAAAATTAAATATTTTTTCCGCTACATCAATTCCTGCAATAATACCGCTGTCTTTTATTTTTAAAATAGCCTTACCACTCGCATCTTCATTAATGCATGAGAGCGTAGAGTGATCACCATCGCCTACGTCCTCCTGTAATGCGGATTTTATAAACTCGTCTAGAGCATGTAAATATTTTTCATTATCCATGCAGGCAAAACTATTAAAACACTGTGAAGATTTTTTTTAATTATTAATTATTTATTCTCAAAACGCATTTCCTGAATTAACGTCTGATTGTTTTTGTTTTTTAAAAATACAGTTGTTCTGTAAACCCCGGCAGAAGTGGTTAAGTTGCCAATGAGGTAAGCTGAGGAGCCATTATCACTCTGATGAATTATTTCAAAATTTCGAGCAGGATTTTTTAATAGAAACTGAATAAGGACTGTTTCAGCCTGGTTGTGATTATAATTATTGGTATTTCCATCAAAAGAAATTTCGATAGTATTATCAAAATGTTGTGCTACATCTGTGGCTTTATTATTTTTAAAAGCTTCAACTATTTGCTTTGATGTTGTACTTTGAAATGAACTAAGAATTAAGGCAAGTGTAATAAAAAGTAGCGTTTTTTTCATAGGAAGCAGTTTTAATAAAAGCAAAAAATAAAGTTTGCCCATTTCAATGTTAAAGCTAATAATTAGCTTTGACTAATGGAAGCAAAAAAGGTTATATTAATAATTATGGATGGGTGGGGTATAGGATCAGTACCTTCTAGTGATGCAATAACCAAGGCAAATACACCATTTGTTGACTCTTTATATGATAAATATCCAAATAGCACTTTAGTTACGTGTGGTAGGGCAGTAGGTTTGCCTGAAGGACAAATGGGTAACAGTGAGGTTGGGCATCTTAACTTAGGTGCCGGAAGAGTAGTGTACCAGGAATTAGAACGAATAAATGTTGCTATTGAAAACGGGGAGTTTGCTAAAAATGAAACTTTATTAGCAACAATTAAATATGCAAAGGAAAATAGTAAACCGCTTCATTTATTAGGACTTGTGAGTAACGGTGGTGTGCACTCGCATATTAATCATCTCAAAGCGCTTACGCGCATTTGTAAGGAACATCAATTGGAAAAAGTATTTGTACATGCTTTTACTGATGGTAGAGATTGTGACCCTAAAAGTGGGCTTCAATTTATAACGGACTTACAATCACATTTACAAAAAAACACAGGACAAATTGCTACTATTACAGGAAGATATTATGCAATGGACCGTGATAAAAGATGGGAGAGAATAAGAATAGCATATGACGCTATGGTACACGGTATGGGGAAAAAAACTGATAATATATTAAGTGCTATCCAGGAATCTTACAATGAAAATGTGACGGATGAATTTATAAAACCAATTATAAATGGTAATGTGAAAGATGGGAGTATTAAGAATGACGATGCAATTATATGTTTCAACTTTCGTACCGACCGATGCAGGGAGATTACCGAGGCTCTTACCCAGACTGCATTTCATGAATATAATATGCAGCCACTCAAGTTGTATTTTACTACAATGACCCTTTATGACCATTCATTTAAGCATATTCATGTCATCTTTAAAAAGGATGATCTTATAAATACTTTGGGTGATGTGATTGCTCAACAACACTTAAAACAAATAAGAATTGCTGAAACAGAGAAGTATCCACATGTCACCTTCTTTTTCAGTGGTGGGAGGGAGATTCCTTTTGAGGGAGAAGATCGCATTATGGTTCCATCGCCTAAGGTGGCTACCTATGACTTAAAACCTGAAATGAGTGCCAGGGAAGTAACTTCGGCTTTGCTCCCGGCCATTCAAAAAAAAGAAGCAAATTTTATATGCCTCAACTTTGCAAATGCTGATATGGTAGGTCACTCGGGTGTATGGGATGCAGTGATAAAAGCCGTGGAGACTGTAGATAATTGTGTACAACAAGTAGTTAATACAGCTCTGGATAATGGCTATACTGTTTTTCTAACAGCTGATCATGGTAATGCGGACTTTATGAAAAATGAGGACGGTTCGCCTAACACGGCCCACACAAAAAATCTTGTTCCCTATTTCATAATTGATAAACATTGGAGAGGTAAATTAAAAGCGGGAAAGTTAGGAGATGTGGCTCCGACTATTTTATTTTTAATGAAATTGCCTGTTCCAAATCAAATGACTGGCGAAAACTTAATAGAAAATTCTCAACTGCCTCAATAATTAAAATACATATTTAAGCAGTTTATTCCTCAGGCAAACAAGGAGAAATCAGGAAAGTGATATACTGCCGGGTTACCGTTTATCTAATAAAATTTTTTAAGGGTATTTTTGATGCAGCTATTTTAGTAAAAATTTGTCCTAACTTAGTAGGGTTAAACCACACGTAAATGACAGAAGAGAATTTGCTTCAAGGCTGTCTTAATAACCTTGCAACAGCTCAGGAGGCTTTGTATAACAGGTTTAGCCCACGAATGCTTGGGGTATGCTATAGGTATGCACACAGTAGGGAAGACGCTGAAGATATGTTGCAGGAAGGCTTTATGAAGGTATTTGCACAGATCCAACAGTTTAGAAATGCCGGGGCATTAGAGGGATGGATTCGAAAAATTATGGTGCATACTTGTATCAATATTTTGAAGAAGAATAAAAAATTTTCAGACAGCGTAGATCTTATACATGCAGATAACCTTCATCTAAACGGAAATAACATTCCGTCGCTCTTGCAGGCAAAGCAAGTAGTTGAATGCATAAGGCTTTTGCCGCTGGGATATAGAACTGTATTGAATTTGTATGCGATAGAAGGATTTTCACACAGGGAGATTAGTGATATATTAGACATCCAGGAAAGCACTAGTCGATCGCAATATACAAGGGCTCGCGGAATGCTGGAAGAAATTTTGATAAAGAAAAGAATATTGCCACGGCCTAGAGAAAAAATAAGAATGGTTTCAGGAACTAACTAATATTTGAAATACCTATTACCAAAAAAACTGAAACGAGAACGATGGAAAAACGATTCGATATGATGGATTTTGAAGAATCACTTAGGGAGCAGGTTGATCGATTCACACTTATACCAACGAAAAGGGTATGGATAGGATTATATAATAATCTTCATCCCGGCAGTAAGTGGCCATCAATGACGATGGGATTTCTGCTTGTTTTATCAATTATTATTGTTGGAAACTTAAACAATAACTCCAAAACCACGCTATCTAAAATGCCTGAAAGTTCGAAGTTTCCTGGTAATCAAAATCAAAACGCCTTAATTAAAGCGCAGAATAATAAAACTATTGCGTCTGCTTTTACTAAACCATTGAATGAAATTAATCCTACTAATGTTTTACTTGCCAATACTGATAAGGTAGACCAAGTTAAAGGGGAAAAAAATATAGGACCAGAATTAGATTCTCACTCAACTAAGTTTACAGAGATTACTTTAAAGAACAGCAATCTTGACAAGACTAATTCTTCAAATCAATTTCTGGCTTCTGATGTTGCTAAAAGCCAGGAAACCGGGAATGTAACTACTGCAGATAATTCAGCAAGAGTGGCAAAAATTCAACTGCCAGGACTTCAAAAGAATATCACCGTGGATGAGAGAAAAAATTATCGTATAAATGCTAATTTTATAGAGATACCAACAAATAAAATTTCTTTAAATCCGATACAAAGCAATCTAATAATCGAGATGCAAGTCGATAATAATACTGAAGAAAATGTAGCTGCGACAAAATTAGTTGTGAAAAAGAACCATAAGAGCACATGGACATTTTATTTAGATCCATCGGTTTCATCGGCATGGTTCAACGGAGCACCAATTTCCCAGAGTAGTATCTCTAATGCATCACCCCTTCTTGTAAACTCTGGAAATATTACCGGAAGTAGAAAATATCATGCAAGGCTTTCACTGAGTGCAGGTGCTATATCATCTTTACCAATAAATAGTAAATTAAATTTTACAAGTGGGCTTATGCTCATATATCTTGGCTACAAAACCACTTCGAGCTTTATACATCCTACTTTTGCCAACCTGGTATTAAAAGATAAGACTGGCAGCCCTTATCTTAAAAGCTATATGACTCACTTTGGTAATAGTTCTGCATACGGCCAACTTGACCTAAATAATTATAGTTTGCAATTCGCATTACCCATCGGCCTGAAATACACTTTGTTTGAAAATCAAAAATTAAGTTGGAAAATCGGTTCATCAATTGCACCGTCAATAGTACTCGCTTCTCAGGCTTATATTATTTCTGCTGAAGGCCGAAATTATGTAACTGATCCAGAATTACTGAGAAGATTTAATTTGATTGCAAATTTTGAAAGTTTTGTAACTCTAAAATCAGCGAAGGTTAAGTGGCAAATAGGACCTTCATTTGGATACCAGGCTCTTTCCACCTTCAACAAGTCTTATACTGAAAAAGAGCATTTGCTTGATTATGGAATTAAAATTGGTATCTCGAGGTAGAAAATTTATTCGGTAGAAAATTCCTTTAATCAGAACCACCGCATTTTGTTTATTAAATTTGCGTATGCGCAAATATGTTACGGGTTATTGTTTAATCATTATAATTTTATTTTCCTGTCAGTCTTCATCGGTAAAGAACCAGCAGAGTCCCGAAGAAAAAGTGGAAGTATTTCCAGTTACTGATTTTCTTTTAGGGCAGGTTAATGAGATTGCTGTAATGCCTGTCACACTACTAAAAATAACAAATCAGGGAAATCACCAGGATTCGCAATGGATAAGCCGCGATAGCATTCATAAGCTCTCCATTCCTTTCTTATTCCCGGTCATAGATTCTGCACATTTTAATAAAAATTATAGCGCCCATTCCTTTTTAGATCAGACGGTTAATGCATTTACATTTACTTACGATGCTATTAAATCTTCCTCTGATACTTTTCCGCTGACACATGTGGATGTTTATATAGATCCTGAAAGCCGGAAAGTGCAACGAATTTATATGATAAAAGAAAAGAGTATTGAAGGTAAAACCAGAACTCAACAGCTCACATGGAATACACAAGATGGATTCATGATCCGGACTATTATCAAAGATGCAAATGATTCTGTTGCCCGAATAATAGAAGAGAAGGTTTTATGGAAATTTTGATACCGCTTCCGGACCAGAAAGAAGAAATATGAATACTGAAACCTATCATAAAATAATACAAACGATACCTTCAGCACCCGGTATATATAAATATTATGATGAAAATAGTCGCTTGCTTTATGTAGGTAAAGCGAAGAATATTCGCAAAAGAGTAAGTAGCTATTTTACAAAAACATTTATTGGTTACAAAACACTGGAACTAGTAAAAAGAATTGACCGCATCGAATTTACAATTGTAAATAATGAGCAGGATGCGTTTTTATTAGAAAATTCCCTCATCAAAGAATACCAACCCAAATTCAACATTAATCTAAAAGATGATAAATCGTATCCTTATATCGTCATTAAAAATGAACCTTTTCCCAGAATATTCTTAACAAGAAATAAAATTAATGATGGTTCGCAATACCTGGGCCCATTTACTTCAGCCGGACGAGTGCGGGAGCTTCTTGCTTTTATAAAAGAGTTTATTCCTTTACGTACCTGTAAGTTGAATCTTACACAAGGGAATATTGAAAAGCAAAAATTTAAAGTTTGCCTTGAATATCATCTGGGAAATTGCAAAGGACCCTGTGAGGGGCTACAATCACAAGAGGAATATGATGAAGGTCTCCAGCAAATAAGGCAAATTCTTAAAGGTAATCTTGGTCCGGTTATTCAGCGTTATAAGGAGGAGATGGATTATTTCAGCGGACAAATGCAATTTGAGAAAGCTGCAATAGTAAAAAATAAGCTTGAATATTTGGAAAGATATCAGTCCAAGTCCGTTATTGTTACACCTTCATTTGGAAATATGGATGTGTTTTCTATTCTCAGGGAAAAAGATGTGGCGTATGTAAATTATTTAATGCTGCAACATGGCACAATTGTTCAAACGCATACAATTACGCTTCAGCCACAATTAGAAGAATCAGATGAAGAAATTTTATCGTTTGCAATCGCTCATTTAAGAAAAACTTTTAATAGTGATTCCAAAGAGATCGTTGTGCCATTTATAGTTGAATATCCTGATGTAGAAGTACAAATAACAATCCCGAAGGCGGGAGAAAAGAAAAAATTACTGGATCTGTCACTTACCAATGTGAATTATTTTATAGAGGAATTGAAGCGCAAGAAGATGCTACACCTCGAAGATAAAAGTGAGACAGAAAAAGTTAAAGCCCTTCAGCAACTAAAGTTAGATCTCCACCTGAACACAATCCCTGTACATATTGAATGCTTTGATAATAGCAACTTCCAGGGAAGTTACCCTGTTGCCGCGATGGTTTGTTTTAAAAATGGCTTCCCTGATAAAAGTGAATACCGGCGATTCAACATCAAGACAGTGGAGGGTATTAATGATTTTGCAAGTATGAAGGAAATTGTAACAAGAAGGTATAGACGATTATTAAAGGAAGATAAACCATTGCCACAATTAATAATTATTGATGGGGGAAAGGGACAGCTAAATGCCGCAATTGAGGGCCTGGAAGAAATAGGCATGATGGGAAAAGTGACGGTAGTGGGTCTTGCCAAAAACGAAGAAGAATTATTTTATCCGCATGACCAACAGTCCCTAAAATTGCCCTGGAATAGCGAAAGTCTAAAGTTGATCAGGCGTATTAGAGATGAAGTGCATAGATTTGGTATTACCTTTCACCGAAACCAAAGAAGTCGTGGCACATTTGTAAATGAGCTGGAAAAAATAAAGGGAATTGGAAAAACTACTGCAGATGGCTTATTAAAAAGGTTTAAATCAGTCAAAAATATCAGAGAATTGTCTAAAGATGTGTTAGAAGAATCTGTTGGCACCTCTAGGGCAACAATTATTTATAATTACTTTCATACTTTAAATGAATAAAAAAAGGGCCAGGATAGATATCCAGCCCCTGTTTAAAATCCAATATCCTATGAAAAACCATGGCAAATATAGGGATAAAAACTAAATTGAATATACCCTAAATAGGGTATTTATCTTTCGCCTTGGCAGCCAATTAATTCTTTTACACAGAATTATTGCAAAAAAAAAGAGGAAAGCATGCACTTTCCTCTTTTTTAAGAAATAAACTGATTTAATAACTCCACAGATTCTGTTCGTAATTAAATATTTTATCTTTAATATTTTCACCTTCAAGCAATTGCAGAATTGAACTTTGTTTTAAACCGGTTTGCTGATTAAGGAATTGATCATATGGGTTATCAAGCGTGCTTTTAATGATGCGGCCATAAAACATACGACTCTCGAATAATTCTTCCCAACTCATCCGCGCTCCGAAATTTTTTCCATTATAAACTTCATACTTAGCAAAAATAGGGCGCATATCAGGATAATATACCCAGAATAACGGGCTTTCTCCAAGGTCGACACCACTAGCAGTAATTATTCTTTTTAGAGGAGCGATTCCGAGAATACGCCAAAATAATCGTGAGCTTTCTTTATCAAATATTACTTCTTCCTTTATTTGAAACTTATAAAAAGAATCCATATTTACTTCAGGATTAACAGTCTTATAGCTTACTACATTGCCTAGAGAATCCTGTATAGGTACAGTAACTGGGTCACCTGAGATCATCTTGGCTACTTCACCAATCGTCATTGGAGTAGTGAAACGGTCGTCTATGCCACTAAAAACTGTAACGCCCCCATTATCAGGACCATCCTGAATGGCTTTAAATAATATGGAAATAAATCTTTGGTTACCGTTATCATCGTTTGCAGAGTAACGAAAAGGGAGATTCATTTTTTCTCTCGTATCTATTTCTCTCCATATTTTTTGCATATAAACTGCATCATCTTCTCTTAAATCCTCATAAGGCAATGGCACTCTGTCCTTCACAAGATTTCTTACGATTGCGCCATCATTTCTTAATGATTTCTTCACTCCTACCATTGGAAGACTGTCAATGTGTGGCGGCGCCATCACTACGGCTGTATCAGCATTTGCGGGCGCAATATTAGCCCGTGTGCGTGAGTTAGTGGTTTTTTTCGCTGTGGTGCGTTTCTTCACAGTTCTTTTCTTAGTCTGTGCATCCGCCACATGGGAGAAGAATCCTGCCAGGCAAATCACCAAAAAAACTCTTAAAAATGTTGTCTTCATAATCTTATTCTTTTATCCATTAATATAAAATAAACCCAGGTCCAGGGATTGATTTAACAGGGCCGCCCGGTCCTTGAACTCGTACATTATCAAAAGTTACTGAAGTTCCCGGAATACATTTAGCCAATTGTGATTGTATACCGGCAAGGCTACCTCCCGAAATTGTAGCAGTTTGGGTGCTGGGGAAGTTAGCACCGGAAAAATATACAGTAGCGCTTAAAATACTGTAATGATATTCAAAATCAAATCCTTTTAAATCTGCTCTAGCAAAATTCTGATTTTTAAATAATACTGATTGTATTCTGCCACCCTCACTATTTCCTACCATTAAAACGGGATCAGGTATTTGTTTTATCCTAAAACCATATGTACTTGGTTTGCCATCAGAAACTACTGTAATTGAAGCAGTTCCGGGAGAGGAAACGCGTACTCGATATTTTCCAGGGCCACCAGCTGGAGATAATGTTCCGCCAGACATCGATACCCTCGTTTTGTCCCAGCCAGTACCTGAGGAAATGGTAACTGGATTATCTACACCAATATAAAAAACGTTCATCTTATCCAACATTACAGCTGCGCCCCCTGGAGTACCTACAGTATATTTAACATCAAAGGATTTGCTTTCAGTTGTGCCATCAGGTTTTACATACCTTACTACAACAGGAACGCTATGATCTCCGGCTCCGCTTGCTGTAAGTGTATAATTGGCCCGGCCGTCTGCATCAAGTGAAGAGGTCGCTCCATTTATAGTTATTTGCGGTTGTGCAGCTTTACTGTAGGCGCCCACACCTGCAGTTATTTGAACTTGCTGTCCTGGCATCACATAATTACTGCTTTGTCCTACCAGGGCTGCAAATTGGTCATAGATAACCTTCACAGCTCCAATTTGGTTGTGGCAGTAGGTTACTATCTCACTTTCTGCATTCTTAATATTATTTTGAAATTTACTCAACATAGTCAAAGCAGCCACTGTTGGTGTCATGTGGAAAAATGACTGGGTAAAATCTTTGGATTTACCTTCCAGTGACAAAGGCGGAACAGTATTAACTGGAAAGTTTTTTTCAAATTGAGCTTTGATTGAAGGATCAATGCTAAGCATATTTTGTTTATATTCCTCTAGCTTTTTTCTAAGTTCTTCACCTTTACCTTTAGTTTCGAAGAGCCTTGTTGAAGCATCGAGATTGTCAAAACGATAGTCTTCAACACTATCTTTTTTTTCTGAATCCCATCGCATTCTTAAATCAGCCCCTTTTTTGAGATCCAATTTAAGGCCGTCAATGTAACCCATCATATCTGCAGAATATTTTCTTGCCTGCATTGCTTTTGGTTCCCAAACCTTGGCTTTTTCTGCCGATTGAGGATCTGCAAGTTTAGCCTCTAGCGATTTATATAATGTCTCGTTTGAAGTTGATATATTTTCGTTTGATGTTATCAAACTTTGATCTACAACCCTGAAAGCGTTGATCACCTCATTGGAAACATTTAGCGCAAGGATGGCAGTAAGTACGAGGTACATTACATTGATCATCTTTTGTCGCGGGTCTCTGGGTAGTCCTGCCATTGTAATTTATTTTACGGTTAGTTTTTTTGAATTTGGATTATTTCTTTATTGTCTTCCTTGCATAGCGCTCAGCATATTGCCATATACCTGGTTCAATTTTCCAAGATTAGTCGCAAGAGCATTTATTTGTTGCTTTGTTGCTTCTGCGTCGCTTACAGTTGAAACCATTACCTCACTTGCTTTCGCCATTCTGCCATAAAAACTATTTAAAGTTTTCAGGTGGTTATTGCTTTCATTTAACTCCATTTCATAAATAGTATTTAAAGAGCCAAGGTTCTTAGTCAATACTTCTATCTGATTGTGAAAACCTTTAGCACTATCTGCAGCGCTATTAAAGCTGCTCATAGTATTAGCAGAATTAACAAACGCATCTTTCATCATGCCCAAAGCATTATTTGCTTCTTTGGTTTTAGCAGAAAAGTCACCAGTAGACTTCACTACATCTCCCACTTCACCTAATTGTGATACAGTAGTACCAAGCTTTTGAAAATTATCACCAAGACGCTTCATATTAGCAGGTGTGATTTCAGCCTTAGCCATCATTTCTTCCATAGATTGAAGTGCAGGATTTCCCACCACCTCGCTAATTGGTTTTTCCAGGTTTACAGATGTTTTAGGATGAGGCTGAGGCCTAACCCACTCAATACATGCATATACTAAGAAAATTGCAGTTTCTGTCCACATACCGATTGTAAGCATCGTGTCAGCATAAGACTGGTGAGTTAATTTTGCCCAGGCAGCGAAAATAACTACTGCTGCACCGGCACTTACTAATACATCGACTAGTGTTAAAAAGTTTCTTTTGGGTTGTTGGGTGGTCATGGCCATTGAATTTAAGTTTTGTTTTGTTTTGAGGGTTTTATAGGTTCAAATAAAAAGCCCATATTAAATAATCTGGTGATTATCAAATACAGGCCGTAAAATTTTGAACTAAAAGTTTATTCTATGCTTTGGGGTTTTTAAATATACTTTGGGTGTTTTTGTTTATTACTTTTTCTTTAATGATGGTGGTAAATCTATCACACACCGGAATCCAATATAAGATTTAGAAGTATCCTGGTACTCATATGCACGTGTACTTGTTTGTAAAAAGTAACCAACATCTTTCCAACTGCCACCGCGAATCACTTTACGCTTCATACGTGGTGGATCCTGGTCTTTCGCATTCCAGCGAACATCAGGATTCATATCATGCTGAAAATTATAGCTGCCTTCATAATAAAGAGAAGAAGTCCATTCTGCAACATTACCTGCCATATTGTATAGTCCAAAATCATTAGGCCAATATGCATCTGCACGTACTGTATAAAAACCACCATCCTCAGGATAGTTACCACGTCCTGGCTTAAAATTAGCAAGTAAACATCCCTTGCGGTTTCTTAGGTAAGGCCCGCCCCATGGATATGGTGCCTGTGACCTACCACCGCGCGCTGCATATTCCCATTGTGCCTCAGTCGGTAGACGGAAAGGTGATTCAGTTGCTCTTTTATGATCATTTAAATAAGCGTTCAAAAACTGAGTGCGCCATTCAGCAAATGCAGTAGCTTGCTTCCATGTTACGCCTACTACAGGATAATTACCAAATGCCGGATGACTAAAATATTGTTTAGCCATAGGCTCGTTATAAGAATAAGTGAAATCCCTTACCCAACAAAGAGTATCAGGGTAAACTGGAATATCATATTTTACTATGAATTTACCTCGTGGTACATTAGCATTTTCTCTTTTTGCAGCCTCTTTATAATCGAATATTTCTGAATGATATACGACTTTTAATGGATCAATTTCTTTTTTACCAAAGATGCGGTTGTCAGGAGTAACGATCATAGCATCAATTTTCTCCATGGTTGCCTTGTCGCTCCATTTGATGGTAGCTACTTTTTTCCAATCAAGGTATTCATTGCCATCAGTTCCCTGTTTAACATATCCTAGTAATTTTCCAGCAATAGAATCTGTGACCCACTTAGTAAACTGGCGATATTCGTTATTGGTGATTTCTGTAGCATCCATCCAGAAGCCGCTAATAGATACCTGTTTGTTCCTGGCAGTAAATGCGTAGTTAACATCTTCATCGCTGGGACCCATGTGAAAAGTTCCTGGGGGAATATATACCATACCCGGAGGTTTGGGTAAATTATATTTACCACTTGGTGCTATCCCATGCACCTGGCCATCGTTCGGGAGACCTTTGGATTTACCAAATTTACCGCAACCGGAAAGGCCTATTGCTAATACGGCTAAAATAGCGAACAAAGTGTTCTTCATTGTTTTAAGCTTTGAGGGTAAGGGCAAATGTAAAATTATTTTTATAAAATTTATTTACAAGCACACTTATTATAAAATGCCTGCTAACATTAATAAACGGTCTATCAAAATTATTATTGTAGAAAGATATCAAATATTTTTTTTTGGGAAGGGACTGTTTTTCACTGTAAAAGAAAGATAAAACTACGGAATTTCATAATTAAAAGATGTGTCATGTAAATTTTTTTTTCTAATACTTCGTTAAAGATGTTTTTTTTACTAGATAAAAAATAATAAAAAATTGACTTCTTTAAAAAGTTTTTGTCTTCAAAATACAGGTAACTTTATTACTAACTATATAAAATAGATTTTACATGAAAAAAACATTACACACTGAATTACATTATTTCCTACATTATTTTCTTAAATCCACCTTTTTAATTTTTGTAATTTTACTTGTAGGATCTTCCTCATTTGCTCAATCAGACATCCAAGTAAATGCGACAAATCTTAAGTTGGTAAATACTTTTAAAATTAACCAACGTGGAACAAGGGGACCACTCTCAGCAGATCCTAATGCATTGTATTCCAATGTAACTACCTACTCTGAATTAAATTATTTTGGCGGTGGGAGTACCATGGATATTGATGGAAATACCATTACTAAGCTGGTGGCAGATAGTCTAGCCCTAATTGGGGATTTACCTTTCTCGATTGGGCAGTTTTCATTTGCTATTGCTAACGACAATGTTGTAACGGTAAGTGCCAGGCCCCGATTGCGTTTTTATGCTAATGATGGTGTAAATGGCGGACCTGGAACCTTTATTACAGGATATAGTTTTGATGCCATAACATATGATGCAAATAGTACTGCCGTATATACGGGCACCGTTCCTCCATTTACAATAACAACAAGAGGGTTTTGGGCTGGTATTACATTTGATGACAATAAAGGCACCACTGGAATCACAGCCGCACAGTTAGATAAATTAGGAATGGGGATTTTTGATCCGATCGATGTAGGGAGTAGTACCGATGGTTTTTTTCAAACAGATGTTGCAGGATCATTTTTAGTAAATGATCCTGCTGGAGCTACTTATATTTTTCCAGATCCTCCTCCAACCAATTTCGGATGGGAATTCGTTTCATCAATTCCACTTCCTGTTACACTCACTGATTTTCAAGTGCAACGAAGTGGAATAACTAATACGGTGAGTTGGAAGACATCCCAGGAATTAAATTCTAGTTATTTCTTAATTCAAAGAAGTAATGATGGTTCAAACTTTACTGAAATTGGACGTGTAAAAGCCGCAGGTAAAAGTGCTACAATTAAAAACTACAGTTTTGCAGATGCTGCGCCTAAAAAAGGTATTAACTATTATCGTATAAAAATGGTCGATCTTGATAATTCAGGAAGATTCAGTGATATTAAAAATATAAGGAATGAGGGGTTGCTTATATTTTCTCTCTATCCAAATCCTGTAAAGGGAAACCTGGTTTTAGAATGGAATTCAGAAAGCGCTGGTAAGGCAGTTGTAATAATTACAGACCTTTCTGGCCATATCATCTACAATAAGGAATCAGAGATAATTACAGGTAATAACAAAGTAGTAGTCGATGTCTCTAAATTTGCGAAAGGGATTTACAATTTAAAAGTAAAATCAGGGGATGATAAATACTCCCAAACTTTTAATAAGCTATAAATGAAAATAGATTGAAGATGTAAACGCCGGCTCCTAGATCCGGCGTTTTTTGTGTTTGAATGAATTGGCTGTCTCTGTTACTATATGGAATAGAGCAATTTTCAAATGAGGCAGCTTATTCTAATAAATTGTGCTCTATTTATATACACAAAAACAACCATGAGTTTGAAGCCGAAATTTTTTGTTTTCATTTTTTTGAGTTGCTTATAGTGATTAGTTGCAGAAAAATACCACAGGGCGGCACCTATATAAATCTTTATCAATGTTCGACAGGTCAATTAGTTTATGTGTGTTTTGATTCCTTACTCACTGATAGCCGCTGTTCCAAAAAATGGAATGTGTATGGCAGGGAAATGCTTTGATTAAAGTTACATTTCATGAAGGCGGAAATAGCCATGCATTCACAATGTCTTTACGTGAATATCCAGATTTTAATTATCCATCCGATACTCTTATAAACGGCCACCATATTACTTTTGCCAACTTGCTTCCTTATCCCGGTGATGGAAATAATTATCTTCCTAAAGCCTCTGTGATAATTAAATAGGAATTAATAGTTCTGTCAGATTAATATTTTCGAATGACACACATTTACAGAAAATAAAACATTTTTAAATCGTAAATTTGCTTCCCAAATATGGCAAAAAAAACGAGGGAGGCTGAAGTGCAAGATGAATTTATAGAAATTTTTGGAGCGCGCGAGCATAATCTTAAAAATGTTGATCTCAGGATTCCCAAAAATAAATTGGTTGTAATTACAGGAATAAGTGGAAGTGGAAAATCTTCGCTTGCTTTCGATACGCTATTTGCCGAAGGGCAGCGTCGTTATATGGAAAGCTTTTCAGCTTACGCCCGGCAATTTATGGGCGACATGGAGAGGCCTGATGTGGATAAAATTACAGGGCTAAGTCCTGTAATTAGCATCGAGCAAAAGACTACAAATAAAAACCCACGAAGTACTGTTGGCACTGTTACAGAAATTTACGATTTCTTAAGACTCTTATATGCAAGGGTTGGGTTAGCTTTTAGCTATAATACGGGCAAGCCAATGGTGAAATGGAGTGAGGAAGAAATTTTAGAAAATATTCTTTCTAAATTTCCAGGGCAAAAAATCACCATTCTTGCTCCGCTAGTGCGCGGACGAAAGGGACATTATCGAGAATTATTTGAAGAAATGCGTAAGAAAGGCTTTTTAAAAGTTAGAATTGATGGTGATATAAAGGATCTCTTCCCTAAGATGCAGGTAGATAGATACAAAATTCATGATATCGAATTGGTGATTGACCGTTTAGTAGCGATAAATGAACATCGCTCACGCCTTGGTGATAGCATTCATAAATCTTTAGAGACAGGAAAGGGTTTACTTTTTTTACAAATAGGAGAACAGGTTGTGCAATACAGTCACCAACTTATGTGCACTGAGACTGGTATCAGTTATGAAGAGCCATCCCCAAATGCATTTTCTTTCAATTCACCTTATGGTGCATGTCCACATTGTAAAGGTTTGGGAAATGTATACCAGGTAAATTTGGAAGCTATTATTCCAGATGATAATCTCAGCATCAACGATGGCGCTCTTGCACCATTAGGCGAGGAGCGTGAGGTTTATGCCTTTACTCAGGTGAAGCAACTAGCAAAAAAAAATAAGTTTAGTCTTGAAACACCTGTCAGGAAATTATCAAAAGCCGTAATTAATTTATTACTTTTTGGAAATAGTAACACTGACACAGTAGACTCATTATCTGAATTTTCCGTTTATGAAGATGAAATTACGAATACAAGTCCGGATGTAACAAAAGAGTATGAGGGAATTGTAAATATGATCAAAAGATGGTTTACATCATCGACTACAAGCGAAAGCTTACGTTCCTGGGTAGAAAAGTTTATGGTGCTGGAAATTTGTCCCTTGTGCGAAGGTGCAAGATTAAAAAAAGAAAGCCTTTGGTTTAAAATTGATGATAAGAATATTGCGCAATTAACCGCTCTTGATCTGGATGAATTGCAACGATTTTTTTTTCAACTTGATAAAAGACTCAATGCCAGGCAGAAAATAATTGCGAAAGATATTTTAAAAGAAATAAGAGAACGTATCCAGTTTTTACTTGATGTAGGTCTCAGCTATCTGAGTCTTAGCCGCCCGTCTAAAAGCCTTAGTGGTGGGGAATCACAAAGAATAAGACTCGCGACACAAATCGGAAGTAAGCTACAGGGCATTACCTATATTCTTGATGAGCCAAGTATTGGTCTTCATCAACGCGATAATCACCAATTGATAGAGGCATTAAAAAATCTTCGGGATATAGGCAACAATGTGTTGGTTGTTGAACATGATAAAGATATTATGCTTGCAGCAGATTACCTTGTCGATGTGGGTCCTAAGGCAGGACATTTTGGAGGGCATATTGTCGCTCATGGTATTCCTTCAGAACTACTAAAAGGTGATTCGGTGACAGCTTCGTTTTTAAATGGAAAAGCAGCTATACGAATCCCAACTGGAAGACGCGAAGGCAATGGAAAAGTTTTAAAATTAACCGGAGCTTCAGGAAATAATTTAAAGAATGTAAATGTAAAATTCCCTCTAGGTAAATTTATTTGCATAACCGGTGTGAGCGGAAGCGGGAAATCCACACTTATTAATGAAACATTGTACCCACTGTTAAGTATACATGCTTATAAGAGTAAATTGGTTCCATTGCCTTATAAAAAGATTGAAGGGCTGGAACACATTGACAAAGTGGTTGAAATTGATCAGTCGCCGATTGGCCGCACTCCTAGAAGTAACCCCGCAACCTATTGTGGATTTTTTACGGAAATACGTACTTTATTTTCTGCAGTACCTGAGGCAAAGATCCGGGGATATAAACCCGGTAGATTTTCATTTAATGTAAAAAGCGGCCGATGCGATGTATGTGAGGGTGGCGGCATGCGCGTAATTGAAATGAATTTTTTACCGGATGTATATGTGAAATGTGAAAAATGTAATGGTAAAAGGTACAATCGGGAGACTCTTGAAATCAGGTATAAAGGAAAATCAATAAGTGATGTTCTGGAAATGACGGTGGATGAATCTGTGGATTTTTTTAAAAATGTACCTTTCCTTTTTCGTAAAATAAAAGTACTTCAGGAAGTAGGGCTTGGGTACATCACACTTGGTCAGAGTGCCGTAACGCTGAGTGGTGGCGAAGCTCAACGTGTAAAACTAGCAACCGAACTTAGCAAGCGCGATACGGGCAAAACTTTTTACATATTAGATGAACCCACAACCGGCTTACATTTCCAGGATATCCAACACTTGATTGAAGTGCTCGATAAACTTGTCGATAGGGGCAATACAGTATTGGTGATTGAGCACAATATGGACATTATAAAAGTATCCGATTATATAATAGATCTTGGTCCTGAAGGAGGAAATGGAGGTGGTGAAATTTTATTTGAAGGAGCACCTGAGGACCTGATTTTAAATAAAAAAAGTTTTACCGCACAATTCCTAAAAGATGAAATGAAGCAAAAGAAAAAAGGCAAAACATAATAACAAAGTTAAAAAATTGTGGTTTCAGGGGTAATCATTACATAAGAATATGCGATGTTTTCCGGACTTAACTTTTATTATATATTTTGCCGTTTCAGAGGCAAACTTTTTTAAAATCTTTTTGGGCACCTTGTATGCATCGCTGCATTGCGGCTATACCTGTCTTCAAATATTGGTCCCAGCCTTATTCCAAATTTTAAAAATGTAGTAAAATAAGAATCGTTTTGATTTGGGTTACCGCGCTGCGTACCAGGCGCATATCTTGAAACAGAGGGCGTTACAATACCATAAACTTTATCTGAAATTTTACGTGCTATTATAGCGTCCTGAGGAGAAAGGTATTTATCGTACAAATCCGGATCAATATAATTAGTGCTCACGTCATCTATGTAATCAGTCAAAGATTTTCGCAATAGAAGTTCGAGGCTTATGGTAATTCTTTCAGATAAATAATATTTAAATCCTGCACCCATCGGAATATTGATTTGTGTTAGGTTGTATTCTTTCCTATCAGGGTATTCAGGAAAACCTTGCCCTTCAATATGCAAAGGCTTTAGATAATACCAGGTTTTATTTCCGTTCCTGTCGCTTAGAGAACCTTGAGGATTAAAATGATACATTCCTACACCAATTACCCCATATGGCCGCAGACGCGGTTTATAATCTTCATTACCTTTATTCAGAAGCATAAATGGATACAATTCAGCAGCGAGGTAAGCCTCAGAAATGTTAGTGCGAAAGTCAAGATTCCTTTGCTTGCGCCACAATTCGTCTACTCCTTTAGTATTAATTATGGCATCATCACCCTCCAATTTTCCAATCTGAGCGGCGGCACGCACTCCAATCCATTCATTGGGGTAAACAGCAATAAAAACTCCCTTCATTACTTTAGTTAATGAGAGATTTACATCCTTTATAAATCTGGTGCCTTTACCTCTATTACCACCAAGGTCGCCAAGAAAAAATGATGGACCAATGTTAATACCTACTTCTACTTTAGTTTTTTCATTTCCAAAAACCAGTGACTGAGAATTACTTGTACCAGGGAAAAGTACACATG
>JBDTXP010000012.1:0-23594 GCA_040006135.1 Ginsengibacter sp.
TTTTGCCCAGAACTCCCGATTGTTTATAAATAAAAAGAATGAAAAAGTTAGTTCTATTTTCCCCTGATGCAACTATGATCCTAAATTTGACTCTAAGTAATTCATGTTTTAATTACTTCGTTTATTCATAACTGTTAGTGACAAGATCATCTTCCAAAATCATCCTGTACCCGTATAATATCATCTTCATCACTTGGATGACCAGGTGAGGAATGCTGCCAGATTTCGGCAATTATTCCCCACGAATTCAACCCGATAAGCCGATGTCGCTCGCCTTTGCTAAGAATTATCACATCATTTAATTTCTTCTCTGCTAAATGGCCTTCCTTATCAGTGTCACTGGTGATGACACCCACTTCTCCGGAAATAATTTTCCATATTTCAGAACGACGATTGTGATATTGCCAACTTAAACGTTTTCCCTTTTCAACAATTAAAATCTTGGGGCTTATTTTATGCTGAAGACTATCATGCGCCTCTACAGTATTCTTAAAAAAGAAGTCAACAAATTTTTTTGACTGATCTTCATCGATCACATAGAACCCGCCCCAGGGGCGTGTTTCATCTTTTGAAGCAATCAAAAAACCATTATCCTCTAAAAAAGTTTCTACACTTTTAAACACTTCTGCGCGAGTGGCTAATGCCGGTAAATTTATTGTCATTACTAACGATTATGCATAAACGATTTATCTTCCCATGTACACCATAAGAATTTGGACGTCACTTGGGTTTACTCCACTTATTCTGCTTGCCTGCCCAAGAGTTCGCGGACGAATTTTTGTAAATTTTTGTCTTGCTTCATTACTCAAAGAATTGACCTTTTCATAATTAAAAGTTTCAGGAATAGTTTGTTCTTCAAAAAGCTTCATTTTTTCCACCAGTTCGCCCTCCTTCTTTAAATAAGTCTCATATTTTATTTGAATCTCTGCCTGGTAAACTGATTCTCTATTATATTTTTTCAACCTTTCTGACACAACCTTAAAATTTTCCTCTATCTGGGATAAAGATATATGTGGTCTAAGTAGGAGGTGAGATGCTGAAATAGGTTCACTCAAATTTGATTCACTTATAGCGTTAAGAAATTCATTCAACTGTCCTAGTTCAAGTTTGGTAGTTTTTAAAAAATGGACAATCTCTGAAAATTCCGCTTGTTTTATTTTTACCTGGTCCATTCTCTCTTGTGAAGCCAGCCCCATAAGATAGCTGATTGGAGTTAGCCGCAGATCGGCATTATCCTGCCTTAGAAGTGTTCGGAATTCCGCCCTGCTTGTAAACATTCTATAAGGCTCGTCTGTGCCTTTATTTATCAAATCATCTATTAAAACACCAATATAAGCCTCATTTCTTTTAAGGATAAAGGATGGCAAGTCGTGTACATTTAAATGTGCATTAATACCTGCCATTATTCCCTGGCAAGCAGCTTCCTCATAACCCGTAGTACCATTTATTTGACCTGCAAAAAATAAATTAGAAATTATTTTGGTCTCTAAATTAAATTTTAATTGTGTAGGCGGAAAATAATCATACTCTATTGCATAGCCAGGGCGAAACATTTTGACATTTTCAAATCCGGGTATATATTTCATCGCCTTTATCTGTACTTCCTCAGGAAGTGATGTTGAAAAACCATTTATATACATTTCACTTGTATCCCACCCTTCCGGTTCAACAAACAATTGATGTCTTTCTCTTTCTGCGAATCGGTTTATCTTATCCTCTATACTTGGACAATATCTTGGACCAGTCCCTTGAATTCGTCCTTGAAACATCGGACTCTTCTCAAACCCGGTCTGCAGAACCTCGTGAACAGTGGAATTAGTATAGGTTATCCAACATACCCGTTGTTTAGCTGGCTTTTTTGTAGGTAAATATGAAAACCCACTTACTTCCTCGTCACCTTCCTGAATTTCCATTTTGGTATAGTCCAGGCTTCGGCCATCAATCCTAGGTGGAGTTCCTGTTTTTAGGCGACCGCTAGAAAAGCCCCAGGATTTTAGCACTTCAGTTATTCCTTCAGAGCCTTTTTCGGCCATTCGGCCACCTTTTGACTGGTTTTCACCTATATGAATCACCCCGTTTAAAAAAGTACCATTGGTCAAGACGACACTTTTCGCTCCTATAAAATGACCCCTGCTGGTGTAAACTCCTTCTATCTCATTTTTATCCGTTTTTTTTAATCCAACTACCGAATCCTGGTAAAATTCTAGATTTTCAGTTTTTTCCAGCATTTGTCGCCAAACCGAAGAAAAAAGCATTCTATCATTTTGCGTACGCGGGCTCCACATAGCCGGCCCTTTACTTTTATTCAACATTCTAAATTGAATCATTGATTTGTCGCTGACTATACCGGAATAACCACCCAAAGCATCAATCTCTCTAACTATTTGGCCTTTAGCTATACCTCCCATCGCAGGATTGCAACTCATTTGAGCCATATTTTGCATATTCATGGTGATAAGTAAAGTCTTACTGCCCATATTAGCTGACGCGGCGGCGGCTTCACAACCAGCATGCCCCGCACCCACTACAATTACATCGTACTTTTCAAACATGGAATTATTTGTTTCACGTGAAACTTTATTTTTTTATTATCGATTCAACTTTTCTAAATAGTAATCCTCCCTCTTTTTCATGTTCAATTTTAATATTGGAGTATGATCTTCATATTCACATAGATGCAATAAACCATGAATCATCACCCTATTCAACTCATCATCAAAAGAAACCTTGAAGAGGGAAGCATTTTCCCTGATCCGGTCAATGCTTATATAAATTTCTGCAATTATTGGCTTTGTTTTGTCTGATAAGCAGAAGGTCAAAATATCTGTATAGGTGTCATGACTTAAAAATTCAACATTTAGATTTTTGATATAATCATCACCACAGAAAATATACGTAATCGTCTTGTACAGAAATTTTTCCTCCTCAAAAATTAAAGGAAAAAAGGTTTTATAAACCAGTGGATCTTTGAGTTTAAAACCACTAGAAACACTATTAAAAAGAAATTTACCAATCAATACTTTGCTCCTTCAATATCAGCTTTTGTTGATGAATTAATATATTTACCTCAAATGAGGCTGTCAGAAATAAAAGCAGGGACAAAAGTAAAAATTAAGTCGTTCGAAAGCGATGAGCTCATCGTTAAATTAATGGAAATGGGATTTTTACCTGAAGAAGATGTGACTGTATGGAAAAAAGCGCCATTTGGCGACCCGATCTATATCCTTGTTGCTGGATATTCCTTAAGCCTAAGGTTAGATGAGGCGAATCAAATAATTGTAGAAGAAATATAATTGATACATTTTGAAAATAGGACTGTATTTCGGATCATTTAACCCGGTGCATAATGGCCATCTTATTATTGCTTCCCATGTAGCCTCAAATACAGACCTAAACCAGGTTTGGTTGGTAATCTCACCTCAAAATCCATTTAAAAAATCACAGAGTCTACTTAATGAACATCATCGAAAACATTTGGTAGACCTGGCTATTGAAGGAGAAAAAAAAATTAAAAGTTCTTCAATTGAATTTAAATTACCAATACCGTCATTTACTATTGATACCTTGACCTATTTAAAAGAAAAATATCCACAACACACCTTTTGTATAGTGCTGGGTAGTGATAGCTATAATAATATTGTGAAATGGAAAAATGGAAATCAAATACTATCACATTATAATATTTTTATATATCTTAGGCCGGGTTTTACAATTACTAAAGATGATAATCCCCGCCTGACTATCTTGGACTCACCTTTATTAGATATTTCCAGTAGTTATGTAAGGAAATTGATTTCGGAAAAAAAATCAATTAGATACCTGGTGCCAGATGTTGTGAAACAAGAAATTGAAGCAAATCAATATTACTATTAAAGATTTAATCCTTTCATTCTAGATAACTACAACCTCCTTAAAATCATTGGCTACAAAATATTTTTGCGCCAATAATTGAACTTCCTCAGACGTAATATGCTTGATACTAAATATAGATTCATAGAAGAAATCCTCACTGAAACCCTTTAAAATCAATGATTTCCATCTGTCCATAATTTTAAATGGCCCATCGATTTGCGAAAGATAAATTCCAATAATATAATTTTTAACGAGAGATAACTCTTCAGGACTCACTACCTCATTGCATAAATCTTCCATTTCTTTATAAACCTCAACAACTGTCGGTCCGCAAACTTCGCGTCCAGCTTCTGTACTAATAAACCATGCACCGGCATCGCGGTAACTCTGAACATAGCTGGAAATCCCATAAGTATAGCCTTTGTCTTCCCTAATATTATTCATGAGCCTTGAACCGAAATACCCCCCAAATAATGTATTAAGCACAATAACCTTTTTATAATCAGGATGGTTATATCCTGGAAATAACCGTCCTAAACGTACAGAACCCTGCACACCATTATCATCTATAATACGGGATATTTTCTTTTCTGAAGTAACATTGACTAAAATTGAGGGCACCTGAAATTCTGCATTAAAAGAAAGATCTCCGAAAAGTGAATCCATTTGCCCTAAAAAATCAGCTGGCAACTTACCTGCAGCGAAAATGCGGCAATAACCAGACGCTACGTATTTTTTAAAAAAAGATAAAATATCGTTTCTTGTGAGTGCCTTAATATTACTTTCCGTTTGAGATCTCGCATAAGGATGATGCGGACCAAATACCATTTCCTGCACCAAGTTATTAGCAACATAATCACATTTTTCTTGGTTAACTGCAAGACTTTGCAGTGAATTCTGCTTGTAAATCTCAACTTCTTCCTCTTTAAAAACTGAATCAGTTATTATTTCCCGAATAATTGGTAATAGCTTATTAAGATGGCGCGACAGGCAACTTAGTGTAAGCGTCACTACTTCATGACCGTAAGCAGCGTGAAAAAAAGCTCCATAATATTCAATCTTTTCAGTGAGCTCGAAAGCATTCATTGTACTGGTGCCACTTTTTATTAGATTACACATAGCCAATGAAACATCCTCTTTAGTTTCATAAAGATTTCCCGCATTAAACACCCACTCAATATTTACTACCTCATCTGCTACAGCTTTCAAATAATAAAGTTGAACACTATTACGGAGCTTAAATTTATCTACCGGAAGAAGTTTTAAATCAATATCGACCGCCTCCACAATTGCTGGCGCGGTTATTCTATCTGTCATATTAAATAATTATGGCTATTGGTTACTTTGATAATATAATGTACTACAATTATCAATTTGAAATATTTCATTTGATTGTGTCTTAATATCGAAAGGTGTTACAGCTTCATAGTATTTCATTTCTTCGTTGATCAGTGCAGCATCCCCTAGCAATTCATATATACCGAGATTATTTGCCCTGTTTAAAAGACTTATATCTTCAAAAGCCAATAAACTTTCTACCCGATTCTTAACCTTGTCAAGTTCTTGAATTTCAACATTTGAACTTTTCAAAACTTCGATTTCTTCTTGTATGGCGTCATCGGCATCTTCGAGCTTTACACCTTTTATTAATCTGCCAACTATAGTAAGTAGCCCCGGATCAAAACTGCCGGAATGTGAACATGAAATACTGCTAAAAAGTTGTTTTTGTTTTACCAGCTTTTCATGTAGGCGCGACGATTGCCCATTACCTAATAAATCAGAGATAAGATCCGCGGCATGAAAACGTGGATCAAGTCTTGAACAAATGTGCCAGCCTTTATATATCGCGTCCAATGGTACATCTGCATTAATTCTTTCAAAAGCGGGACTCCTTTGCACAGGTTCTTCCGGTACATTTCTCACATACTTTTTTCCGGGTGGCAAATCACCAAACCACTTTTCTGCAAGTTTGATAACCTCACTTACTTCAACATTACCCGCCACAGTAAGAATCGCGTTTACAGGTGTATAATGTTTAAAGAAGAAATTCTTTACATCGTTCACCGTGGCCTGCTCAATATGTTTAAGATCCTGCCCGATAGTCATCCATTTATAAGGGTGCTTTTTATATGCAAGGCTGCGCAATTGGTGCCATGCCATTCCATAAGGCTTATTAATATAGTGCTCCTTAAATTCCTCGCTAACCACTTTTTGTTGCACAGCCAATGAGTTCTCATTAAAATTTAATGATAACATGCGATCACTTTCCAACCAAAAAGATGTTTCAAGATTTACTGCAGGAAGCTGGCAATGATAACTGGTAAGATCATTAGTAGTGTAAGCGTTATTATCACCGCCTGCCCGTTGGAGTGGTTCATCATAAGATTCTATATTAAGACTTCCGCTGAACATAAGATGTTCAAACAAATGAGCAAACCCTGTATGATGTGGGCTTTCATCCCTTGCACCTACATCGTAAATTACATCCATAGCTGCCATAGGAGTTGTCTTATCCTGATGCACTATTACTCTCAATCCATTAGCAAGGGAATATTTTTCAAAATTGATCATGAATGCAAAAATGGTGGAGACTAAATCATTAACCAAACAAAAAAAGAAATTTAATGAATTCTTCCTACCCGCATAGAAATTATATGGGAAGTTTCGCCACGAAGAATAATAATCATAACATTGGAACCTACGTCGCTCAATAAATTTTTATAAATATTTATATCATTACTAAAGTTGTAATTTATCCCGACTACCACATCGTCCTTTTTTATACCGGCTTTATCCGCAGGTGACCCTTTTATAATTTCATCAACATAAATTTTTCCTTCCTTCTCAATATAATACATACTCATCCCGGTATAGGAATAATCAAAGTTATCTTTAAAATGACTATTAGGTAAAAGATGAATTTGTCGTTGCGGATAATTCAAAATAATATTAAATCTCCTTAATATGTCATTACCTATAAGCCCACCAACTGAAGGGTATGAAATCACATTAAATTCATCGTCCAATATATTAGTTGGTACGCGTCGGAATTTGTAAGGCCCGATTTGCAAATTATTAATGATCGTAAGTCGCATTTGCTTTTTACCTCCTAAACCCTGCACCTGGATATAAACCGGCTTGCGATTCTTTTTTAAAAGCAAGCTATCTTTTTCAAATTGGCTGGTAATTAAAAAAGATAGGCCGGCACCAGTGTCAAAGTAGAAGTTTGACTCTATAGATCTTTGATCATTTGCATATAAGCGAAGAATAGGGAGAGCCGAAAATATTGGTCTTAAGATAGCGCCACCGGGAGGGTAGCGTATATTACCTGGCTCGTATACCTGCAAATAGGAGCTATCAAAATTTATTTTTACTATATATCTTCTAAGAAAACTATAGCCAATAATTCCATCTATTTTAATTCCATAAACACTGGTAAGAATGCTATAATCATTAATAAAAAAATCCAGGCTATCCACACGAAGCTGCGGTAGAATTAAAGAATTATGGAGCGCATAATCTACTTCACGCATTCCTGCTATTCCGCCAACAATTCTTCCTGACGGGATATGCTCAATTTTAAATTCCTCTACCGTAGCAGAGTCAAGCGAAATGGCACCGCTACCTGTATCTAATATAAAGTTTAATGGGGTTTCAATATTATTCAACCTGGCCTGTAATAAGATTACTCCACCTGTAAGTTGTATAAAAGGAATTTGGGTTATAAACTTTGCAGGTTTAGGGAAATAAATTTCCTGCCCCCGAAGGGTTGAGGAAAAAAAAATTAATAAGATGAAATACAAATATCTCATTCGCATACTCAAAATTTACGGTGAATGAATTTAATACAATAAAAGATACTGTTTTAAAAGATTTGATAAATGGCTAAACACAAAAATCATTAAATTTTAATTGATAACTTTAAGGCATTGCATTTGTATTATTTTTGACACTTTTAATTTCCATTTTAAAACACGCAATTATGAAAAGAAAAATTTTCACCTTCCTATTTTGTTTTTTTATTCTGTTTAAAGCAAGTGCTGATGAGGGAATGTGGCTGCCCATGCTACTCGGACAGCAGGTATATGATGACATGGTAAAGCACGGATTAAAATTATCAAAAGAACAATTGTATAGTATCAATCAACCATCAATTAAAGATGCCATTATAATTTTTGGTGGTGGTTGCACTGGAGAAATCGTGAGCAACCAGGGGCTAATCTTCACAAATCATCATTGTGGATATGGTGTGATTGCGGGATCCAGTACGGTCGAGCATAATTATTTGCGCGACGGTTTTTATGCATATAGTAAAGACAAGGAAATTAAATCTGATCTGACAGTAACTTTTTTAGAAAGAATAGAAGATGTAACGGCACAGGTTGAAAAAGAATTGAAAGGATTATCCGCGGAGGAGCGCGCGAAAAAATTACAAAGCACGTTTAAAACAATTACTGATAAAGTTGTAAATAAAGAAAACAATATCTCCGGTCGGGTGTATAGCATGTTTAAGGGCAATCAATATATAATGTATGTATATAAAATATATAATGATATCCGGCTGGTAGGTGCCCCGCCGGAAAGCATAGGGAAATTTGGTGGCGATACTGATAACTGGGAATGGCCAAGGCATACAGGTGATTTTTCAATCTTCCGTGTGTATACATCTCCATCTGGAAAGCCCGCTGAATATAGCCCGGAAAATATTCCACTAAAGCCCAAGTGGTTTCTACCTGTCTCCCTCAGAGGATATAAAGACGGGGATTATTCAATGATCTACGGTTATCCCGGAGGCACGAACCGTTACGAAACATCATATGGAATAAAATTAAAAAATGAAATAGACAATCCTTCACTTGTGAACCTGCGCGATGTAAGGCTTAAAGCTATGTATTCACAAATGATAAAGGATCCCGCAGTAAAGCTAAAATTAGCAGACAGTTATTCCGGCATTGCCAATTATTATAAATTTTATAAAGGTGAAACAGAGCAACTCGAAAAGTACCATGTGTATGAAAACAAACAGGCAGATGAAAAAAAGTTTGCAACATGGGCAGCAGCAAAACCAGATTTTAAAAATATTTTGGAAGATTATGCGGCAAATTATGCCGCATGGACACCTTATGCAAAAATGCGTGTCTATACCATAGAAGGAATATTAGGTTCACCTCTCACAAGCTTTGCGACTACACTTTCCACGCTGGAGCGCGCTTTGGTAGAAACCGGGAAAACGCAATCTGATGTAGATAAAGCTGTTGCTGCCGCAACCAGTTCGCGACAAAGATTTTTAGAATCAGAGGATATTCCGAGTGATCGAATCATTATGGCCAAAACTGCCCAAATGTATTATAACGATATTGATAAAAATGAACAGCCTGCAGCATTTTACGATGAACTAAGAGAAAAATTTGGGCCGCTAAATGATGATGCGACATTTAAAAAATGGGCAGATTACGTGTTTGATAATACGATGATATTAGACTCCGTAAAATGGAATGCTTTTGTTGCGCATCCGGATGCTGTTACGCTTCAAAGTGACCCTGCGTTTTCATATGCATCAACTTTTTTAAAAAGTTATACGCTCAAATACAGCAAAATGTACAGCGACTTTTCTGCAAAAAATAACGAGCTGGGAAGATTGTATTTGAAAGGTATTATGGAAATGAATCCTGGTGCCGTGAAAAAAATGTATCCTGATGCGAACTTTAGTATGCGTGTGAGTTATGGTAATGTGAAAAGCTATAATCCGAGGGACGCAGTACACTACAATTATTTTACAACCAGCAAAGGAATTCTAGAAAAATACAAACCGGGTGATTATGAATTTGATTTACCTTCAAAAGAAATTGATTTGCTGAAGAAGCGTGACTTTGGGCAATACATTGATAAAAAACAAAATGACCTCATTATTAATTTCATTACGACAAATGATATAACGGGTGGTAATTCTGGCAGCCCTGTTATGGATGCTTATGGAAATTTAATAGGGCTTGCTTTTGATGGTAACTATGAGGCCCTTAGTCATAAAATACAATTTGATAAAGATCTCAATCGTACTATCTGCGTGGATGTAAGGTATGTATTATGGTGTATTGATAAAATGGGAGGAGCAACAAATATTATTAATGAGCTCAAATTAGTGAGGTAAGTTTTTGAATAATATTATTATTAGAAAAAAGGGAGCTCTGTTATGAGTTCCCTTTTTTATAAGTCTATCGTTTGTAATTTGCCAATAATGAATCAATCATTTACTCCAAACCAGGCGTTAGAAAAAATAAAAGGATATTGTGCTTACCAGGAAAGATGTCATAGTGAAGTAATCGCCAAACTTTATTCATTTGGATTAAATAAAAATGAAGTCGCTGAAATAACAGCGCAACTGGTAAATGAAAATTATCTTAATGAGCAAAGGTTTGCAATCTTATTTGCGGGTGGTAAGTTTAGGATGAAAAAATGGGGAAAGAACAAGATCATACATGAATTAAAATTGAAAAAAATAAGTGAGTACTGCATTAAGAAAGCAATCAGTCAAATAGATTTTAATGATTATGAAAAAACATTTGAAAAGCTGGCAGAGCAAAAATTAAAAACATTGAAATCGGAGAAAAACATTTTCATAAAAAAGAAAAAATTGGGAGATTTTTTAATTCGTAAAGGTTATGAGAGAGAAGAGGTTTATAATTTATTAAGTCATTTAAATAGGTAAAATTCTACAACCATATAATTCTAAAATTTTATATAATGAAACCGCTTACAATAACGATCGTACAAACAGGTCTTCATTGGGAAGATAAGAGGGCCAACCTGTCTATGTTGGAAAATAAACTTTCAGACTTACCAGCAGAAACACAAATTGTTATTTTACCAGAAATGTTTTCTACAGGCTTTTCAATGAATACATCGCTTGCGGAAAAAATGAATGGTAAAACGGTAAACTGGATGAAAGACATTTCTACAAAAAAGAAGATCATTCTAGCGGGAAGTGTGATCATAGAAGAAAACGAAATGTTTTATAACCGGCTGCTTTACATATTACCAAATGGAGAAATTGGCACCTATGATAAACGACATCTTTTTGCTTTTGCTAATGAAAATCTTTCTTACACTGCCGGAAAAAATAAGCTTATAACAACTGTGAATGGCTGGAAAATAAATTGGCAAATTTGTTATGATCTGCGTTTTCCTGTTTGGGCAAGGCAATCTTCAGAAGATTCAAATACATACGACCTACTAATTAATGTAGCTAACTGGCCGTCGAAGCGTATTCATGCATGGAAAAGTCTTCTCACAGCACGTGCGATAGAAAATCAATCTTATGTGATAGGTGTGAACAGAACAGGCGACGATGGGAACAGTAATACCTATAGTGGCAACAGCATGGTAGTAGATCCGCTTGGAGAAGTAATTTATGATGCAGGAAATAAAGAAGAATTATTTACTATAACATTTGTAAAAGAAAAGCTCTTAAATATACGGCAACATTTTCCTTTCTTAAATGATCGCGATTCTTTCGAAATAAAAGTATAAACTATCTTTTTTCGTCAATCAGTTGTTGCACAACTTTTAATTTGGTATCTACCCCATTTAAAATATCCTGCCAGTTGGGTGGCACGAATACATCAGGAAAAACACCCCTTCCTTTTTCAGCAATATGATTAAATTGAACAAGCCTGAAAAAAGGTAATCGTACTTTAAGGTGTGTATTAGGAAGTTTAATATCAGGGATCAAAATTCCGGAATTGCCATACCATCCACCACCGGTTTCTTCTCCCACCAATGTCACATTTGGCTGGCCTTTGACGGCATTACAAAATAAAGTAGAAGCAGAAAATGTAAGACCATTCGTTAACACAAAAACTTTTCCACTAAAATTATTTTTTTGTTTGGGCTTGTATGTATGCCGTTCCCAATAACCAAAATGATATTTCCCATCAGAATGTTTTCTCGTAAAAAGTAACATGCCAATATTATTAAAAAAAGCATTGGAAATATATTTAGAAAAAGGTGAAAAATTTTTAGAAACAGCATATGCTGAATCTGCAACCTTGAAAGGAGCTTTACGAATGAACTTTGTAAGTAAGGCGGATCTGCTAATATCGCCGCCGCCGTTAGTACGAATATCTATTACCAGGTTGGATATTTTTTTACGTCTTAATAATCGAAATGAATGTTTGAAAAAACTATTCAGATGTGCCTTACTGAAAGTATTGATCGTCATTAATGCCTGGGAGCTATCAATTTTTAAAGATCGCAGATCATTTAATCTTTCGGAGCGTGAGCGTTTCTTAAAAAAGATCTCTTTCTTTATTTTTTGGAGAGAATCTTCTGGCTGCGCATAATAAGGCAAAACTGTTGAGCTTATCTTCCCTGAGCTATCACTAAAAACAACAGAATAATTTTTATATAAACCAAAAACATTTCTATGAAAAAAGGGAAATGCCGAACTAAGCCTGATATATTTTACATTTTCCGCATAGCCATCTTCCACCATATAATCGAAAAGAATATTTACTAGATCGGCCGATGAAACGCCATTTATAGACTTTATAAAACTTCCTGTCTTAATGATGCTATCCTTTTTGTTCCTATTTTCTATCACCATCATAGTATCCTTCCATACTTTTAACCAAAGTGGAAAAGATGGAATATTCCTGTTTTTAATAAACTGATTCCATTGGCGACTCATTTTAAAACTAGTATGTCCGCAATGTATCGACGAAGTAAGCGGAGCCAATATCTTCCAGCCAAACTGAAGCTCAGTCATTGAATCTTCTATTGATTTATATCCAAGATCAAAAATGTTGTTCATGCTTTCTTTCGAAGAATACCAATATAAGGCGGGGTGCTCCTTCTCAAGAATATTACGAAGCAAAGTATAATCCTGCCTGAGTGATTCTGCTGAATATTTTTTATTAGGATTATAGTTTTTTGATGCAGCACATGAAAAAAGTGAAAGCAAAAAGATTCCGGAAATGAAACGAAAAATTGCTTTTGTGGAGATCCTGTGCATATAAATAAACTTCGATCTTTATTCTTTACCGTTATTAGCCGCTTTAATTGGATTCCAACCCTGGGCTACAAGATCGTGCCTATTACCACCTCTTGTAATAATTTTTTTTCCTTCTTCTTCACCGGTGATATATCCAATAACAGTTATGTCGGGATTGGTTTTAATTTTTTCAATATCCTTTTCATCCACAGTAAATAACAATTCATAATCTTCGCCACCACTCAATGCGCATGCAGTTGGGTCAAGTTCTAATTTATATGCAAACTGCCTGGCATTGTCATTTACAGGAATTTTCTCTTCATACAACACACACCCTTTATCGCTTTGTTTACAAATATGTAAAAGGTCGCTGCTAAGGCCATCACTTATATCAATCATCGCGGTTGGAATGATATTCTCTGAGGCAAAGAATTCAACAATATCTTTTCGGGCTTCGGGTTTCAATATTCTTCCAACAATATAATCCTGGTCTTCAAGATCTGGCTGAACACCTTTCGTTTCCAGGTAAACCTTTTTCTCTCTTTCCAACAAAGTAAGACCGAGAAAGGCGGCGCCCAGGTCTCCGCTTACACAAATCAGGTCTCCTTTTTTGGCACCACTTCGTGTTACATATTTATCGGGAGTAACTTCCCCTATAGCTGTAACAGAAATGATAAACCCTTTTTGTGAGGAGGTTGTGTCTCCACCAATTAAATCAACATCATATTTTTTGCACGCAGCATAAACACCTTCATAAAATTCACTAAGTGCTTCTACACTAAAGCGATTGCTGAAAGCGATGCTCATCGTTATTTGCTGAGGCGTGGCATTCATCGCATACACATCACTTAAGTTTACGATCACACTTTTATAGCCTAAATGTTTAAGCGGTGTATACATCAAATCAAAATGAATTCCCTCTACCAACATATCTGTTGTAACGGCGATTTGCTTATTTGAATGATCGAGTATTGCCGCATCATCTCCTACCTGTAATACCGTAGAAGCATTTTTTATTACATTGCCTTCGGTTAAATGATCAATTAAACCAAATTCACCAAGAGTACCCACTTCTGTTCGCTGTATATTTTCCATATTTACATTGTCATTTATTTTTCTGCTTCTTCTTCTTTTCCATTTACATATTTTACCAACTCCTCATGAATCAATCCATTCGTAGCTATAATGCCAAATTGAAAAGGTGAGTATCTGTCTCCTTTCATATTGGTCACTTTTCCGCCCGCTTCCTCGACTATCAAAAAACCTGCCGCGCTATCCCATGCATGAAGCTGATGTTCATAAAAACCATCAAAGCGACCTGAGGCTACCCAACACAAATCTATCGCAGCGCTCCCGAGCCTGCGAACAGGGACACCTTTACGAATCAATTTTGAAAATACTGTAAGCGGGCCGTTTGGCGTATCGAGATAAGTGTAAGGAAAACCTGTAACAAGGCAGCTTTTGAGTACCTGGTTTTGAGTACTTACTTTAATCGGTTTGTCATTTAAATAAGCACCTTTTGATTTCTCTGCAAAGAAAAATTCATTCATTAAAGGATTATATACCGCTCCCATAAACATGTCATCTCCCTTTTGAATACCGATGCTCACACAACAAATAGGTATGCCATGCGCAAAATTTACTGTGCCGTCTATAGGGTCTACGATCCATTTATATTCACTTTCCGATTTTATCTCCGAGCTTTCTTCGCTGACAATACCATCCTTTGGAAAATATTGTTTTATTATATTTTGAATTGCTTTATCTGCAGCAAAGTCTGCTTGTGTTACCAAATTATTTATCCCCGCCTTATTGCTGATTTCAAACTTGCCATTAAAATATTTTTTTATTTCGTCAGCTCCGGCATTAACAGCTTTTACAAGTATTTCTTTATACATGGCGCAAAGATTCAATTTATTTTTTAAACCAGCGTCCCATAAAACTAATATCTCTTCCCTTCAAGAACTGCGCAGGTTTATATTATCTTGCTAACTTGTTTCCTAATTAAAGAATCAGCCAGGCAGTGACTCTATCCGTAGTTATAGTAAATTTTAATGTAAAATATTTTTTAGAAACCTGCCTTCTTTCGGTGCAAAAGGCCATGCAAAATATTGATGGCGAAATACTGGTAATAGATAATTGCTCTACCGATGGTAGCCGGGATTTTTTTAAAAATCGCTTTGCTGACGTAAATTTTTTCTGGAACCAACAAAATACCGGGTTTGCCAAAGCTAATAATGAAGCTATCAAAATATCTAAGGGAGAATATATTTTATTTCTCAATCCTGATACTGTAGTACCGGAAGATTGTTTTGAAAAATGTCTTGCTTTCATAAAACAACATGATAATAACGTGGCTCTTGGAATCAGGATGATCGATGGCTCAGGTAATTTTCTCAAAGAGAGTAAGCGCGCTTTTCCTGATCCGCTTACCTCCTTCTTTAAATTAAGCGGTCTCGCGAATCTTTTTCCCAAATCAAAGACATTTGCCCGCTATCATCTTGGACATCTAAAAGAAAACGAAAATCATGAAGCGGATGTATTAGCCGGCGCTTTTATAATGGTTCCGAAATATATTTTAGAAAAAGTTGGCTTCTTCGACGAAAATTTTTTCATGTATGGAGAAGATATTGATTTGAGCTTTAGAATTCAGGAACGAGGTTTTAAAAATTATTATTTCGCTGAAAGCAGCATTTTACATTTTAAAGGTGAGAGCACCAGGAAACAAAGTATCAATTATGTAAAAATGTTTTATAAAGCCATGAGTGTTTTTGTAAAAAAACATTATGGCAAAAGCAGGGCCGGGGTTTTCAATTTTTTTATCCAGGTTGCCATCTTTATCCGCGCAGGCCTTGCTCTGTTACGGCAGTTTATTGGTTGGATTGGATTGCCGGTTTTAGATATCCTGATACTATTAACCAGCTTCTATTGTGTGAGTCAATTTTGGGCTAAATACATTAAAAGTGATGTAGTATATTCATCGCATTTACTATGGATGGCCTTTCCGGGTTTCACATTAATCTTTACAATTTCTTTTTGGGTTGCAGGCTTATATGACCTGGGTTACAAACAAACACGGCTTAATAAAGCTGCTATGATTTCAATATTGATCATCCTTTCTCTGTATTCCCTTTTACCTGAAAGTTTTAGATTTTCAAGAGGAATATTGGTTGTAGGTTCTTTTACAGCATTTGGGCTCATGACTTTGCTAAGGATAATCCTGGTAAAAGCAAATGTAATCGCACAAATTCCTCCTGAAAACAAAGTGAGTCAAACGCTGGTTGTGGCTAGTGAAGTTGACTTTAAAAATCTTTTACGGCGTTATCCGGCGAAAGAAAAAGGAACTTATCTTTTAAAAGAGCCCACGAAAGAAGCGAGTAACTGGCTGAACCTAGTACATCAATATGGCATAAAAGATATAATATTTTGTGAAGGGAAAATTTCATTTAAAACCATTATATATTATTTTCAGTTGATTCCAAAAGATGTAAAAGTCAGACTTTTTGCAGATGGTAGTCACGCAATGCTGGGTTCAAACCATGAGAATAATGAAAATATAAAATTAGGTAACGAGAATTGGAGACTAAATAATCCTATCTATTGTCGTACGAAAACCATTTTCGATATTTCATTTGCTATATTAATTCTACTTACATTCCCGATTCATCTTTTTCTGAAAAAAAATGCTACAGGTCTTTTTAAAAATTGTTTTGAAATTTTATCAGGTAAAAAAACCTGGGTTGGTTACGCATTGCCAGAACCTTCATTACCATTATTAAAGAGAGGGGTAATCACCACAACATCATTACCTGCCTATAAAAACAATTTACCAGAGATTAACTTACATGCAAAAGATAGATTATATGCCAATTACTATCATATATTTATAGATATGAACCTCGTAAAAATGGGTTATAAATATTTATCTATTATTGATAATGCCAAATCTTAATGCAGCACAAGGCATATTCTAAAACCATTATCCAATCAGGACAAATAACAAATAATATATTTTTATTCACGAAATTGCAGCTTAAATTTTTTTGAATGGATAACAGATTCAGGCCCTCACAAAGCAGTACGCCGGTAGTTTTAAATTTAATTATAATCAATGCGATTTGTTTTGTCGCCCAATTAGTTTTTGATAGTACCTGGGGAATTACCTACCGCTTTGGTTTGTATTCTGTAGATACAGGATTGTTTGAACCATATCAGTTGGTTACTCATATGTTTTTGCATGGCGGATTTCTTCATATTGCATTTAATATGTATGCCCTTTGGCTTTTTGGAAGCATGCTTGAAAGACAATGGGGTCCAAAGAAATTTCTTATTTTCTATCTAGTTTGTGGACTTGCGGCAGGTGTGGCCCAAATGCTTTTAGTATCCGGTGGCCCTGCAATAGGAGCTTCCGGCGCTATTATGGGACTATTGGCTGCCTTTGCTTATACTTATCCCAATATTGAATTTTATATAATACCCATTCCCTTTGCTATAAAAGCGAAATACCTTGTGGCTGTATATGCAGCAATTGATATTTTTGGAGGATTTAGTAACAGCCAGGATAGTGTAGCACATTTCGCACACCTGGGAGGCCTGGTTATGGGATTTATCCTTGTTTTGCTTTGGAAAGATAATAACAGGCCAAAAAATACTTATAAATTTTAATGGCGTTCATTTTGATCAGGCTTTTTCGGTAATTTTAAGTTGTTAACTAGGAACAATGGGAGAATCAGAACGTTTTTTAGATACACGAATTAAGAAGATTAGGTTAGGTGATGATAATAATGCTGTGATGGCACTTATTACCATCAATGCAATCGTATTTATTTCCCTTGGACTTATCCAGGTTATTTATTTTATTTCTCAAAGTTCGGCTTCTGCTTTTCAATACGAAATATTAAGATGGTTTATACTACCGGCAAAGGTGAACACTTTAGCCGTAATGCCCTGGACAGTGCTTTCCTATATGTTCGTAAATACCGGAGTAATATTTACACTTGTAAATATGTTGTGGCTTTGGGCCTTCGGTAGTATTTTACAATCCCTCGGTTCAAATGATAAAATTTTTCCGGTTTACATTTACGGAGGGCTGGTAGGTGCCCTCGTTTTTGTAGGAATCAATTACATGATCCCTTCTTTAAAGAATAACATAGATTATACATGGTTATTCGGCAGCAATGCAGCAATTATTGCACTGGCAATTGCCGCTACCACGCTGGCTCCTCAATACCGCATGCTAAGAATGCTTAATGGAGGAATTCCGCTGTGGGTGCTGACACTAATATTTGTAATAATTGATGTTGCGGGCAATCGTTCTATGCCCCACCAGTTAGCGCATCTTGGAGGCGGGCTTGCGGGTTTCCTATTTATAGTGAGTTATAATAAGGGACGGGATTGGGGAGCATGGATGCACACATTTTATTCGTGGTTGGGGAACCTGCTGAACCCTGATAAAAAGGCAAAATCCAAATCGCTGCTGAGAAATAAAATTTTCTATAAAACAGGCGACCGCAATCCATTTGTAAGAACACCTATAGTAACTCAACAAAGAATAGATCAAATCCTGGATAAGATCAACCAGAAAGGGTTTAATTACCTTACAGATGAAGAAAAGGAAATTCTAAAACGCGCCGGCGAAAGCGATTTTTAGAATAAAATATTTACGGCCTGATACCAATATTATACTGCACTGCAAATGCAAAAACCATTTCTTAGGAGATTTACAAAGAAGATATTTATAGCTATAAATATTCTATTAGGATTGCTTTTGATTATGGGCACACATATGCAATTATTTGATCCGGTTAAGTTTTGGTACCTCAGCCTTATAACTTTTATACTTCCTTACCTATTGTTGTTCTTACTGTTGTTTTTTATTTTTTGGCTTTTTGTCAAACCAGCCTTGGCCCTTATTTCAGTATTCTTTATTGCAATTTCTTTCCAGGCAATGGCCCATATTTTTCCTTTAAATTTTAATAAAAATTTTTCTTTACAAAAGGATTCGGGAAATATTCGTGTTATGAGTTGGAATGTGGAAGAGTTTAATATCCTTAATTATAAAACTCATCCTGAAAAAAAACAACAAATGTTTGATTTGATCAATAAGTATGATCCTGACATTGCATGCTTCCAGGAAGCCGTCGCCGGCGAGAACAAAAAAGCTATTAATTATTTACCTGATATTATAAAGTCACTTAAATTTCAGAATTATCTATATTCCTATCAGCTTCGTGATGATTTTGATCAGGACCATCATTTTGGTATAATGATATTTTCAAAATTTCCAATTATACGGAAGCAAACTATTGTAAACAATCCTAATAATTACAACAGCACTTACCAGTTTGTGGATTTGATAATCAACAGCGACACGGTTCGCGTCTTTAATATTCATCTTCAATCTTTAAAATTCACAAAAGAAAATCTAAATTATATTAATAAAGAAAAATTAGGAAAGGGGGTAACAGTGGAGTCAAAAAGTGTTATTTCAAAAATAAAAACGGGGATTTTAAAACGCGCTCAACAAGCATTGTTAGTAAAAGATGAAATGGATCATAGTCCTTACCCACTCATACTTTGTGGCGACTTTAATGATGTTCCGGAATCTTTTGCCTATCAAACTATAGGGCAAGGATTAAAAAATGCTTTTGTGGAAAAGGGCTCTGGCCTTTCCCGCACATTTAGCTCGATATCACCCACATTACGTATTGATAATATTTTTTATGACCCGTCATTCAAAGCCACGCAATATATAAGGGTAAAAAAACTACTGAGTGATCATTTCCCGATTATTGCTGATTTAAAAATCAATGGCCCCATTACTTCCCACTTTACAGACACAACGAATTAAAAAAAGCTACTTTACCTTTGCGGTTCATTTTTAGCTATGCCACTTACTATTTATAATTCACTTTCGAAAAAGAAGGAAATTTTTGAACCTATTAACCCACCATACGTTGGCATGTATGTGTGCGGCCCTACGGTAAGCGGTGAGAGTCACCTTGGCCACGCAAGGCCTTACATTACTTTTGATGTCGTGTACAGATACCTGTTATACCTTGGCTTCAAAGTACGCTATGTGCGCAACATTACCGATGCCGGCCATTTTGAAGAAGAAGGGAGAGAGGCTGTTGATAAAATAAGCACGAAAGCACAAGTGGAAAAAATGGAACCCATGGAACTTGTGCATAAATACACGAATCTTTTTCATTGGGCTTTTAGAAAATTCAATACGCTTACACCCAATATAGAACCCACGGCCACGGGTCATATCGTAGAGCAAATAAATATGATAGAAAAACTTTTGGCTGATGGGTATGCATATGTTGTGAACGGTTCTGTTTATTTCGATGTGAAAAAATATGCGGAAAATCATGATTATGGAAAATTAAGCGGCCGCGTAATTGAAGACCTGATGGAGACAACGCGTGATCTTGAAGGTCAGGAGGAGAAAAGAAATAAAGTAGATTTCGCTCTTTGGAAATCGGCTCCGCCAAAACATATCATGCGCTGGAAAAGCCCGTGGGGTGAAGGTTTTCCGGGATGGCATATTGAGTGCTCTGCAATGGCTACCAAATATCTCGGGCCTCATTTTGATATTCATGGTGGCGGCATGGATCTTTTATTTCCACATCATGAAAGCGAAATTGCGCAAAGCACTATTTGCAATCATATAGAACCGGCAAAATACTGGATGCATAATAATATGATAACAGTGAATGGCAAAAAAATGGGGAAAAGCTATAACAATCAAATAAAGCTGACAGAAATGTTTGATGGAAGCCACCCTTTGTTGACGCAGCCTTTTTCGCCCATGACGATTCGGTTCTTTATTCTGCAAACACAATATAGAAGTACATTAGATTTTAGCAGCGAAGCGTTGATGGCATCAGAAAAAGGCTTGAAACGTTTGTTAGATGCATCGCGTTTTTTAAAATCATTACCGATACCAGCAGGAGATTTAACTAAAGTGGATAAGGCTTTGGACGAAAAGATTAATGTGCTGATTGATGGTTTCGAAGAATTTATTAATGATGATTTTAATACAGCAAAAGTGTTGGCCAATATGTTTGAATTGGTGCCGGTGATCAATTCAATTAAAGACGGCATTATCGAAACGGACAGCATTTCATCACATACATTACAGAAACTAAAAGGTCAATTTGAAATTTATCTCACGCAAATTTTAGGGCTTGAAGACGAGCTGGCACCAGATGCGCAATTAGATAATATTATGGATCTACTGATCGAAATTAGAAAGGAAGCAAGGGATAAAAAAGATTTTGCCACCTCTGACAAGATCCGGAAAAAACTGGATGCAATGGACATTGTACTTAATGATGAAAAAGGTGGTAAGACCACCTGGAATGAAAAATAAATATCGACATAATAAAATCCGGTGGACCATTTAAAACATTTATCAAAAGATAAGAAACTACAAAAGATCATAAAAGATCAGGAACCATTTTTACTTCAAAAAAGAAATAAAGTTTACCTGAGATTATGTTCCTCTATTTTAAGCCAGCAATTAAATATTAAAGTTGCCGCAGTGCTTTATAAAAGATTTATTGATTTGTATAATGGAAAAGAACCTTCACTTCAACAGATATTGGACACAACAGCAGAGAAATTCAGATCAATAGGTTTTTCTAACGCGAAGGCTTCTTATGTGCATAATGTCAGTGAATTTTTCATTTCACACAAGTTGACCGACACCAAAATTGATAAACTCGAAAATGAACAGGTAATAGAATTATTAACTCAAATAAAAGGGATTGGAAGATGGACTGTGGAAATGATCCTAATGTTTACCTTAGGAAGAGAAGATGTTTTTGCTATTGATGACCTGGGAATTAAACAAAGAATGGTCAGCCTTTACAAATTGGATGAAAGCGATAAAAAAATATTACGCGAAAAAATGACAATGATCAGCAGCAAGTGGAGTCCTTACAGAACCTATGCCTGTCGCTACTTATGGAATTGGGATCCGAAAAAGGTTCAAGAGGTTTCAGAAGGTTCCAAAGGTTAAAAAGGTTAAAAAGGTTATAAACATATCAGCGTTTGTGGAGGGCAAATGCAGACAGGAAAAACCTGATAGTGTTTGTGTCTGGAGGGTTAAAAGGTTCCAGAAGTTCCAGAGGTTTAGAATGTTTAGAAATCACTCGAGGCTATCCTTCCTTGGAGGTTATAGTTCCCTTTCCCGTCTTAGGCTGGGAAGGGTTAGGGATGGGGCCTTTCCTGATCAAAGGATTGTTCAGGCCATTTACCAAATTATCAACTACCACGAATGCGGGTAGCTTATTAAAAAACTGCGTCAGCGTTTTGCAACCATATGTTCTTACATCAAAGCTGGGATCCAGTTTTCTTAAATTAATGCCGAGGGTAGACACATGCGCTTCGTTACTTTCATTGATGCTCATGTCAAAGGCTTTATTAATAAGCTTCATGCTGAGTGTTGGTTTCTCTTTAGGCTTTTTTGCTACAGTTTTTTTGCCCGGTTGTTCCACTTCAGGTTCTGTTTTGGGTTCCAGGTTTTCTACGTAAGTAAATATTTCACAAGACTTCACAAAAGCATTTGGTGTTTTTTGCTCACCAATCCCCATTACAAAAATGCCGGCTTCTCTGATTCTTTTAGCAAGACCTGTATAATCACTATCGCTGCTCACAATACAAAAACCATCTACAAGACCGGCATGCAAAATATCCATCGCGTCTATGATCAGCGCGCTATCGGTTGAGTTTTTGCCTGTTGTGTAAGAAAATTTTTGAATAGGATTAAACGCCATTTCATTCAACAAGCTTTTCCAATGATTCATGTGCTGTGTCGTCCAGTCGCCATACACGCGCCTGATAGTAACCTTACCATATTTTGAGGCTTCTTCCAATACAAGATCCATTATTTTTGATTGCGCATTATCACCATCCACAAGGAGTGCTATCTTTTGATTTTTTATATCCATGTTATTCTTTTTGTAGTAAACGAAATTAAGTTAAAGGGCTAATAAAAAACATTTGATAGCCATGCAGTGGATATCCGGCTTAAAACTATTATGAATTCTTGCTTTTTTATCTAAATTTTCGCTCTATCTTTTTTCTTTTAATAATGCCTGTTTCTTTTATCTTTGGCAACAAACATTTTTTTTATGAAGTTTATAGTTTCCTCCAGCCAGTTATTAAAACATTTACAACAAATAAGTGGAGTTATCAACGCGAACACTGTTTTGCCGATCCTGGAGGATTTTCTTTTTACCATTGAAAAAAATAAGATGACCATTATGGCTACCGACCTGGAGACCGTAATGAAGATCAGTCTGGATGTGCAGGCTAAAGACACAGGTAAAGTTTGTATTCCAGCCAAAATATTATTAGAGTCATTAAAAAATATTCCTGAGCAGCCACTGACTTTTAATATCGAAAAAAATTACGGCGTAGAAATTACCAGTGAGAATGGGAAATATAAAGTGATGGGAGAGAATCCAGATAATTTTCCTAAAGAACCAGTGGCTGATGAAGCGAATGAATTTTCTCTGCCATCATCTGTATTACTCACAGCCATTAATAAGTGCCTGTTTGCGGTAAGTAATGATGACCTACGGCCTGCGATGACTGGCGTATTTTTTGACCTTTCACCAAAAGCGCTTACATGCGTTGCTACTGATGCGCACCGCCTTGTAAGATATTCCAGGACAGATATTAATTGCCCTGAGAGCGCCACTTTTATTGTTCCCAAAAAACCTTTGACGCTTTTAAAAAA
>JBDTXP010000013.1:0-23417 GCA_040006135.1 Ginsengibacter sp.
GCAATCAATTTGTTATCATTTTGAAAATCCTGCAGACTTTTATTTTGCAAATAGGAAAATAATTCCTTGTCTTTGATGCAGGCATGCTTTATTATTTCAGCAAAACCACTTCGCCATTCTTCATCCGGTAGTGTTTTAAGAAAGGAGTAATCATACAACAAAAACTCAGGATGTTTTATTACACCAACCATGTTTTTGAATTTTCCAACATCAATTCCATTCTTACCACCTACTGCTGCATCTACCATCGCTAATATCGATGTAGGAACGAAACCAAATGATATACCGCGCATAAAGATACTTGCCACAAAGCCCGCCAGATCAGTAACTACACCACCTCCTACTCCAATTATAAAACTGTTTCTATCAGCACCTGACGTAATCAGGCCATTTATTACGCGATCCACCGTTTCTTGATTTTTACTGGATTCTCCTGCCGGAATAACGATTGTTTGGTAGCCGCTGAATCTATCAGTATGCAGGTTAAATAAATTTTGATCCGTGATAAAAACAACATTTTTTTCCCCTGTCAAATCTTTAATTAATTTAAAAGACGCATCAAAGAAAACAGATACCTGTGTTTGCGAAAATTGAAATATCTCTTTTTCCATTTTTATATCAGTCATTCATTATTTTATTCTGGTGGCTTATACTTTCCAGGTGAATCGCATCCAGGTATTTAGTTATAAAATCTTTACTCAGCCCAAGAAACGCGCCTTTATTAATTGCCATTTCCAATATTTCATTCCATCGTTGTGTTTGTAAAATAGTAATATTATTTTCTTTTTTGTAAGTACCGATACTTTCCGCAATTTTCATTCTTTGGCTTATCAACGCAAGCAACTCATCATCTACCTGGTTTATTTGTTCACGTAAAGTTGCAAGTGCCGTTAAAAATTCCAGCTGCTGTGATGTTTCGCTCCGCCAAACCAGGCTATTTAATAATGCGGAAAGTTCCTTTGGAGTAATTTGTTGTTTTGCATCACTCCATGCTTCATCAGGTGTCATATGAGTTTCTATCATTAAACCACCAAAATCAAGATCAATACTCTTTTGAGCAATTATATGCAGATCGGTTCTATTGCCGCAAATATGTGATGGGTCGCAAATCAAAAGCATTTCCGGAAATCTCCTTTTCATTTCAATAGGCAATTGCCACATAGGTGCATTCCTGTATTGCGTATTTCCGTAGTTAGAAAAACCGCGATGGATCATTCCCACATTTTTTAATCCTGCTTTTTGCAAACGTTCTATGCCGCCACACCATAATTCCAGGTCAGGATTTATTGGATTTTTTATTAGCACCGGTACATCAGTACCCCGTAATGAATCACAAATTTCCTGCACGCTAAATGGATTCACTGTTGTGCGCGCACCAATCCATAAAAGATCAACATCAAACTGCAAAGCGCTTTCCACATGTCTTGCAGTAGCTACTTCCACTGTTATCGGCATACCCGTCATTTTTTTTGCAGCCGCTAACCAAGGTAATCCCTTGACACCAATCCCTTCAAACATCCCGGGTTTTGTCCGGGGTTTCCAAATCCCGGCTCTAAGTATATCCACTTTATTTTCACTACTCAGCTCCATGGCGGTTTTAATCACCTGTTCTTCCGTTTCTGCACTACACGGGCCGCTGATTATGAGTGGACGTTTATTCCACAATTCTTTAATATCAATGGCTCTTTTTGTTTCCGTTGTTTCCATATATATTTTTTTTAATGCTATTTTAAAATCTTTTTTATTTCATTTGAATGATCAATCAATTCTCTCAGGTAAGTATAATTTTCTTTTTCAAGACAACTCTTAAATTTTTTTAATTGGCTAATGTGTTCGTTCAAAACATCGAGCACATTTTCCCGGTTTTGTTTAAAAATAGGTACCCACATATCAGGGTTACTTTTTGCCAATCTTACAGTACTTTCAAAACCACCACTTGCCATGTCAAAAATGGCTGACTCCTCTTTTTCTTTTTCCAATACAGTATTAGCTAATGCAAACGAAGTGATATGAGAAATATGACTTACATACGCGGCGTGTATATCGTGAGATTGGGCTTCCATATAAATGATGTGCATACCTAAAGCCTTATAAATTCTCTCCGCTTTCTCTAATGCATCTGTATCACTTTTTTCTTTATCACAAACTACCACAGCATTTCCTGCAAAAGCACTGCTCGTAGCGGCTTCAGGTCCGCTGAATTCAGTGCCCCACATAGGATGGGTAGCAACAAAACGTCCACGATTTTTATGGTCTTTCACTTTATCACAAATATTCATTTTTGTTGACCCAACATCAATTAAGACCCGTTCATTAATATTATCCAGTAAAGAATTTATTATTCCGGAAGCAGATTCTACCGGTATTGTAAGAAAAATAATTTCTGAATTTATTATGGCTTCATCCAATGTTTTAATTTCATCAACCACATGTAAATCAAGAGCTGCTTGCGCATGTACTCTATTATTTTCCACACCTATAATGTGAGTTGCCAATTTTTTCTCTTTAAGAATGAGCGCAATTGAGCCACCAATTAATCCTGTCCCTATAATGGCAATCTTCATTGGACGAAATTTTTACATTTTTTAATTGCCTCTGAAAATACTTTTTCTTCTTTACAAAGACTTACTCTAACAAAATGATTACCTGCATCTCCAAATATTCCCCCAGGTGTTATAAACACACGACGTTCCTCTAAAAGCTGGTCTGTGAATTCGAAAGCATCATTAAATTGTGATGGGATTTGTGCCCATACAAAAAGACCGGATTGATCATTTTTGAACTCGCATTTTAAATTTTTTAAAAGTTCAAAAGCCTTTTTCTGTCGATGTCCATAAATTTCATTCAAATCATCGAACCATTCCTGGTCAAGGCTTAGCGCTTTGGCTGCTGCAAGTTGAACAGGCAAAAACATACCGCTATCCATATTACTTTTAAACCTCAGAACATTCGTGATCCTTTCAGCATTTCCACAAAGAAACCCAACGCGCCAGCCTGCCATATTGTGGCTCTTACTCAGTGAATTTAGTTCCAACACCACATCCTTGCCTTCATCAAAAGCAAGAAGGCTCATCGGTTTTTTATTTAAAATAAAACTATAAGGGTTATCATGGCAGATAAGAATGTGATTCTTTTTTGCAAATAATATTAATTTTTTAAAAAATTGTTCTGATGGCAAAGCGCCGGTTGGCATGTGCGGATAATTTACAAACATCAGTTTTATATGACTCAGATCCATTTGGTCCAATACATCCAGGTCCGGTAACCAGCCGCTGTTTATATTTAGCGTATATGTATATACGTTAGCACCAGCCAAAAGTGCTGCACTTCGATAAGTTGGATAACCAGGATCAGGCACTAACACCCCATCGCCCGCATCAAGAAAGGTCATACATACATGCATAATTCCTTCTTTACTGCCGGCAAGTGGGAGTATTTCTTTCGCAGCATCCAGATCTACCTGGTACCATTTCTTGTGCCATTTTGAAATGGCCTCCCTCAACACTATACTTCCCTTATAGCTTTGGTAGGCATGATTATTTTTATTTGAAGCAGCTTCCTGCAAAATCCTTATCACATCCGGATGAGGTGCCATATCCGGACTTCCGATACCGAGATTAATAACTTCTTCTCCGTTACGGTTCATCTGTTCAATAGCAGCAAGTTTTTTTGAAAAATAATATTCTTCAATACCATTTAATCTTTGTGAAACGGTAGTAGTATTTTCCATTTTTTTTAAAGTGCCGTCAGTTTGAAGCATTTGTTGGTCTTAAGTTTTATTATTTTTATAAATACCATAAATTTTAATTTCAGCAGTTACCGGCCTTAAGGTTGCTATCATTTCCTGAAACTGTTCATAATGATTAAATTCACAGTCAGCATGAAAGGAATACTTCCAATCACTTCCCGGAATAGGCATGGATTGCAATTTGCCTAGATTAATTCCCGCATCGGAAATCTTGTTCAATACTTTGGCAAGACTTCCTTTACTATGGTCGGTAGTGAATTGAATGGAAGCTTTATCTGCATTTTCCACTTTTTGTGCAACAGCTTTATTTTTCAAAATCCAGAAACGGGTAAAATTATTTTTCTCAGTATGAATGCACGGAACCAATATATTAAGTCCATAAATATCTGCAGCGCACTTACCTGCAATTGCTGCTATGTGAGAAGAATGATTTTCTGCCACATGTCGGGCACTTAATGCTGTGTCTTCAGTAGCAACAAGTTTCCAATTATATTTCTCTAAAAAGTCGCTGCACTGCAACAAGGCCATGGGATGAGAATGAACTTCACGGATATTCTCCAATGTGGTGCTTTTGTCCACTAAAAGATTCTGATCTATCTGCAAATAAATCTCGCCGATTATAACAAGATTGCTTTTTTGCAGCAATTGATAATTCGGAAGTATGGTGCCTGCAATAGAGTTTTCAATTGCCATTATTCCACCCGCAGACAATTGAATATCGTCTGCGACTGTTAGTACTTTTTGAAAAGTATTACAACAAATTATTTCCACATCATTTCCAAAGAAAGTTTGTGCTGCAGCCTGGTGGAAGCTTCCTTCAAATCCTTGTATCGCGTATGCATTAGCCATAAGAAACAAAAATCCCGGCCTTTCGAGCCGGGATCCCTTTTTTAAATACTTTTTATTTATAAAACAAAGGCTTCCCGGTCTATTGTAAAATAGCTAAAATAAAACCAGGTATATCCTCTTTGATTATTCATTTGTGAGAACAAATGTAAGTAAGCGGTCACAATAAAAAAATTATTTTTAGAAGGCGACAATAATTTGTATGCTCACATTTCCCTGTTACTCACTAAGACTACGCCGAAAGTTTGCTAAAATAAAAAACCGCCTTCAGTTATGAAAAGCGGCTTTTTCGATTGCTATTCAGAAAAAATTATTTATGCGTAGAATCCATAGACATTTTATGCATTGTGTCCGTAAGAACTGTATCCATTGTAGCAGGTGCAGGTGTAACCATATTAGTATCAACTGCAGTAACTGTAGAAGAATCTGTAGTGGACTCAGTGCTTGTTGCGCTACCATTACATGCTACGAAGAATGCTGCCGCTGATAAAATAAGAATGACTTTTTTCATTTTGTTTAGATTTTATAGTTTTTATTTATAGTTAATACTGTTTATTAAAAAAGGTAACCTCTTTAATAAACTTTTTTCACTTTTAATTTTGGGTTACTTTTCCACATTATTTGTATTAATTGTAAGCGCTTGAAAATATATGACGACGAAAAAGCACTAATTGATGGACTGGCGGCCAATGATTTTGATGCAACTGAAATAATTTACCGCGATAATTACCCATCAATTGAGGCTTTTATTTTAAAAAATAACGGTGTTCATGATGATGCAAGGGATGTATTTCAAGAGGCAATGATTATTTTATTTGAGCGGGTACAATCTGGTAGTTTTGAATTGACAAGCCTGATAAAAACCTACCTCTATTCAGTGAGTCGCAGAATATGGTTAAAAAAGCTGCAAAAGCTTAACCGCCATTACCCTGCTCTGGAAAATGTGAGTGAAATAGTAGCTGTAGAGGATCAAATTGAAATGCATGATAAAGTGAATAGAGATTTGGATCGAATGCAGCAATCTTTATCAAAAATGGGTGAACCCTGTAAAAGCCTTTTAGAAGCATTTTATCTTGAAAAAAAATCAATGCCGGAAATAGCTGAAGCTTTTGGGTATACGAATGCTGACAATGCCAAGAATCAAAAATATAAATGCCTTGTAAGGCTAAAAAAACTTTTCTTTTCTCAATATAAAAATGAACTCTAATGGAAGAAAATATACTTTTGGATGCGATAGAAAGATATCAGAATGGTGAAATGTCTCCGGAAGAAAAGTCCTATTTTGAAGAACTTCGCAAACATAACAGCAACATAGATGAGGTAGCTGTTGAGCACCTGCTTTTTTTAGAGCAGTTTTCTAAAGCGCGCAATATAAATTCTTTTAAGAATACGCTGAATGAAGTGGAAAGCAAACTGGAAAGTGAAGGATTAATTTCCACAAACAATAGGAATGATAAAGCAAAAGTTATAACGCTTTGGAGAAAGTATCGCCGCACAATCGCAGTAGCAGCTTGTATTGCAGGGATAGTATCATTGTCGACAGCCTCATTGGTTTCACTCTATTCCGAAAATAAAAAAGTTGCGGTAATCACCCCTCTTGTGGATAATAAGCTTAACCAGTTTGAGCACAAGCTTAACCAAATGGAAAACAAGCTTAATGATGCAACGACAGTTATTGAGAAACCTAAATTTGAAGCCAATTTCAGAGCAACAGGTTTTTTAGTAGATGGAAATGGATACTTAATAACAAATGCTCACGTAGTGGATAATGCAAGGAACCTGATTGTTGAAAATACAAAGGGTGAGCAATTTACTGCAATCTCTGTTTATTCAAATCCTGTTACAGATCTCGCAATTTTAAAGATTACAGATACATCTTTCAAAAAAATTACTGCATTGCCTTACACTTTTCCAAAGGTGACAGCAGAACTCGCTCAACCAGTATTTACTATGGGTTACCCACGTGAAGAAGTGGTATATGGAGAAGGATATTTGAGTGCCAAGTCAGGGTTTTATGGTGATACTTCCTCTTATCAAATTAGCATATCAGTGAACCCTGGAAACAGCGGTGGCCCTGTGATCAATAAAAATGGAGATATCATAGGTATTATCAGCAGTAAAGAAACCAATGCAGATGGGGTTGTATTTGCCGTGAAATCTAAAAACATTTATAACGCTCTGAAAGAAGTGAAGTCCAATAAGGAAATCACAATTAAGCTTCCACAAGTCAATAGCCTCAAAGGACTTGACCGTGTTCACCAGATTAAAAAAATAGAAGATTTTATTTACAAGGTGAAGGGGAACTAATTCCTAGGCTTTTAGTTTTAGTTAAGGTTCATAATTATCCTTTTTAATTTTTTGTATTAATCAATCTTTCCATAACTGTGGAGGATATTCACCCGCCTGGATAAGTTGATTGAAATCCTGACGTACTTCTGCCGCATCTTCTTTATAAGTTACTCCAAACCATTGTGCACCTGTAGGGATCACTTTTATTTTGTTGCCAGCTTTTTTTATGAAAGCATCCCCAATTATTGGAATAAAAAATTCAGCTTTAGGTTCATTCCCGTGCTCTCTTAAAAATTGCAAGAATAATTTTTGAATAAAATCAAAAACATTAGGGTGAAACCCCCAAAAGTTCATGCTAACGGGAGTATCAGCAGGTATAGGTACCTGCAAGGAATTCTCTACGTAAAATATTTTATCACCTTCAGGAAATATTTTTGTGCGCTCAATAATTGACTCGAGATTATTTTTATCATCTACATGGCATACTCCCCTGCTTACCGTTCCATTTTTTGAAAGTGTTCGTGACAACTCATACCCGATAATGCAATAAGTAGAAGGCGACACCTCATTTTGTAAAAATTGAGCGGCTTTTTCAAAAGCATCTCTACCATAAAAGTCATCTGCATTAATTACAGCAAAAGGCTCGTTTATTACTTCTTTAGCGCACAACATTGCGTGAGCAGTACCCCAAGGCTTACTGCGTATTCCTGGGGTAGAAAATCCTTCGGTGAAAGAGTTAATATCCTGAAGTACATATTCAGTTGCTATTTTGCCAGTTAGCTTAGGCTCAAACAAATCTTTAAATTCCTTTGCAAAATCTTCGCGGATGATAAAAACAATTTTTCCGAAGCCACTATTTATAGCATCATAAATTGAATAATCTATAATAGTTTCACCTGAAGGCCCAAAAGAATCCATCTGCTTAATACCTCCATACCTGCTACCCATGCCGGCAGCCAAAATCAAAAGTGTTGGTTTCATTATTTACTTTTATATATATTAATAGGGCATTACGAATGCCACGAAAATAGGTAAGAAAGATTTATGCCACAATCAGCATCCACATTTACGATTGCCGGATTAGAAATGCAGACTCCTCAAATTAATAATATCAAGGAAGTTTTTTTTTCTGAAAAACAAGTTACCGTGGATATTTTGCGGCTCGATAAAGTTCATCAATTTATTTCCGGCAATAAAATTTTTAAACTTCAATATTACCTCGAGAGGGCACTGGCAAATAAAATAAAGACAATAATGACCTTAGGCGGTGCTTACTCCAATCATCTTGCAGCAACAGCTTATGCTTGTAAAAAATGTGGAATAAAATCAATTGGAATTGTTCGGGGAGAAGAACCTAAAAGTTTATCTCCCACCCTTCAGTTTTGTTTGCAACACGATATGCAATTAAAATTTGCAGAAAGGCAACTATATCAAAATATTTCCAAAGGCGAGGTTGGTAAAATTGACTGGCTTGAGGATTTTAAAGATTTCATCGTCATTCCCGAAGGAGGATATGGTAGCGAAGGTCGTCATGGTGCTGAATCAATTACAACATTTTTTGATGAAAATTCGTATAAGCATATTTGCGTCCCTGTAGGCACGGCCACTACACTAGCCGGAATTGTAAATAAAACTTCTAATTCAAAAGTTCTTGGCTTTCCTGCCTTAAAAGGGTTAAATGATATTCAGGAAAGAATGCTTTCCCTGGGAACCGGAAAAACAAATTGGGAAATAATTCACGGTTATCATTTTGGTGGTTATGCCAGATATGATGAAAAATTAATTCATTTCATGAGTGAGTTTTACAACGAACATCATATTCCACTTGACTTTGTGTATACCGGAAAAATGATGTACGGAATTTACGACCTTATTAAAAACAATTATTTTCAGAACAGCGCGCGAATTCTTTGCATACATACAGGTGGGCTGCAGGGAAACAAATCCTTGTCAGAAAATTTGTTGCCTTACTAATTATTTCGCATAAATACTATCCATTGTTTCACCACAGTGAAGCATCGATGATTTAAATTCGGGATGGTGCATGCCGAGATAAGGGTTGTTGATTTCAGTGCTTGTGCTTAACCAATTTGCCGGCTTGTCGTCACCAAAAGCCATTGGACAATTTTGCCAGTAAATTTTTTTTCCTTCATATCCTAACGTCTTTAAAAAAGGGTAAAGGAATTCTGAAACCATACTGAAATCTTTCCGCATATCGGCCATTGTGGCTTCCTGGGAAATAGGGGCTGCGTTAGATTTGATATCACCTAATTGCTGGCGTATAGTCGCAACAACCTGGGTATCACCATTGCTTAATTCATTAAGAGGTATACTATCAGTTGATATAATAAATTTTGAAGCCGCGATTTTAGCGCCGGCAGAATCATCATTTACAAATGCATTTTTCATTTCAAAATAATTACTCATGGTATTCTCAAGAGCACTGTTAAAGGCAACTGAATGTTTTGTTGTCGCAATATGCTCACTCGACTTTTCATTCACTACGGTTGTTTCAACATTATCAGTGCGAAAAAATAACCACCACGTAGCCAATAGTATGATCACTAAAAATATAATAGCGAGAAATCGTTTCATAAATAAATATTTTTTACTTTTTGCAAAGTTAATCAATCATCTGCACTGCTGAAAAAGAAGCACCTCCTTCTCATAAGTTAAAATAAATATTTACTGCTTAAGGAATTTGAACCTTCCTTAATTTAGTACTGTGAAATTAGGAAACACTGAAGGCTATAAAGTAATAAAAACATGGCTTAACTCAAAAAATTATGAGCCATTTGCATTCCAGGAAGAAGCCTGGCAATGTATCCTGGACAAAAGATCCGGACTTGTAAATGCACCCACCGGATGTGGTAAAACTTTTTCAATTTTTTTAGGAGCCATAATTACTTTTATCAACGATCATCCCATCGATTATCTTACAAAAGAAAAAAGTAACCTTCAATTACTATGGATCACTCCATTAAGAGCGCTTGCCAAAGATATTGGCCGTGCGATGGAAGAGGTAATTACAGAGTTAGGTATGCAATGGAAAGTTGGGATTCGAAATGGGGATACAAGCCTGAGTGATCGTGCCAAACAAAAAAGAAATGTTCCGGAGGTATTGATCATTACCCCGGAGAGTCTTCATCTTTTATTAGCACAAAAAAATTACGAAGATGTATTCAAATTTTTAAAAATCATTGCCGTAGATGAATGGCATGAACTATTGGGAAGTAAACGCGGCGTGCAGGTAGAGCTCGCAATATCCAGGCTTGTGGGAATTTATAAAACGCAGGCTAAGGAGATTTCGGCTACAAAAAATCCTTCAGCCCTCTGTGTCTGGGGTATAAGTGCAACTATTGGTAATCTTGATGAGGCTAAAGAAGTTTTGCTTTCGCCTTTGTCACAATTAAATCATGGAAATACAAATCATATAACCGTAACTGCCAACATTAAAAAGCCTTTAGAAATCGCTTCGATTTTCCCTGATGAAATAGAAAAATATCCATGGGCCGGACACCTTGGTATTAAGCTCGTTCACAAAGTAATTCCTATTATTCTTGAAAGCCGCACCACACTTATTTTTATAAATACGCGCGGAATGAGTGAAATGTGGTACCAGGCACTTTTAAATGCTTGCCCTGAGCTGGCAGGTGCGATCGCGTTACATCATGGAAGCATCGAACAAGAGCTTCGTTTTTGGGTAGAAGATAATTTGCATACCGGAAATTTAAAAGCAGTTGTATGCACCGCTAGTTTGGATCTCGGTGTAGATTTTCGTCCCGTAGAAACGGTAATACAAGTAGGTTCTCCAAAAGGTGTTGCCAGATTTTTGCAGCGCGCCGGCAGAAGTGGACATCGCCCCGGCGAAGTGAGTAAAATATATTTTCTTCCTACGCATTCACTTGAATTAATAGAAGCTGCGGCATTGAAAGAAGCGATCAAAATAAATTTAATAGAAAGTCGTGAGCCAAGAATTCTTTGCTATGATGTGCTCATACAATATCTGAGTACACTGGCAATTTCAGATGGATTTTTCCCGGGAAATATTTTTGAAGAAATCAATTCTACTTTTTGCTTTCAGCACATTCTTGATGAAGACTGGCAACAGATATTGCACTTTGCAACAGCGGGTGGCGTAGCACTTCAGCAATATGATGATTATAAAAAAATTGAAATAATTGATGGATTGTATAAGATCAATAGCAGACGAATAGCCATGAGGCACAGGATGCACATCGGCACCATCGTGAGTGATCCAATGTTAAAAGTGAAATTCATGGGCGGCGGTTTTGTAGGAGTTATTGAAGAATGGTTTATAGCAAGAATGCAGCCCGGAGATGTTTTTACGTTGGCAGGAAGAACCCTGGAATTCATCATGATCAAGGATATGACTTGTATTGTAAAAAGATCAAACGCAAAAAAATCTATGATCCCGAGTTGGCAGGGAGGTCGAATGCCCCTTTCAGCAAATCTCGGTTTCATGCTTCGCAAAAAATTTGATGAAGCCGGACTTACTATTAATAATAAAAATATTCGTAAAAAAAAGGAACCAGAACTGGAAATACTAAGACCTTTATTTGAGCTACAGGAATATTTATCGCACATTCCTCAGGAAAATGAGTTGCTCATCGAACAAATAGAAACAAAAGATGGCTTTCATCTTTTTGTTTACCCATTCGAAGGCCGGCTCGTGCACGAAGCAATGGCCGCGATACTCGCATATCGCATAAGCCTTATTACACCAATTACCTTTTCGTTTGCAATGAATGATTATGGTTTTGAATTGTTAAGCGATCAACCAATTCCTTTAGATGACACTAATGCATATACGCTTTTTTCACCTGAGAATTTATTTGATGATATTCAACGTAGCTTGAACAGTGTAGAGATGGCGAGGAGAAAGTTTCGTGATATCGCAGTTATTGGTGGATTGATCTTCCAGGGATTTCCAGGTGAGCAAAAAAAAGCAAGGCATCTCCAATCATCGGCATCATTACTATTTAATGTATTCGCTCAATACGAGCCGAACAATTTATTATTGCGCCAGGCATACAATGAAGTCATGGACCAGCAAATGGAAGAAAGAAGATTAAGAGATATGCTGGAGAGAATACAAAAAAGCAATATAATTATCACTTTTCCTAAAAAGCTTACTCCCTTTTGTTTCCCTATTAAAGTGGATAGCATGCGGGAAGATCTTTCATCAGAGAAACTGGAAGACAGGGTAAGAAAAATGCAAATGCAGTTAGAGAAATAAGGTTAATTGGATAATAAATATTGTAGTATGCCCTCTTTTGGGAAGACGAATATCTTTCACATTAATTTTCAATTTAAAAAAAATATTTTTTTATTGATGATGCTTTATTAAGTTTGCTATCGATTCCATCGCATGATAAAGATAAAGAAATATAGTTTTAGTCAGAATATTTACAGGATACTAAATGTGGCCTTTGTCATTATTATTACCATAAGCCATGGCGGAATCCTTATTTAAAAAATAATTTTTTTTCATATCGACCGCCTCCAAAAAAGGCGGTTTTTTTATTTTATAACTTTTTTAAAAATATGTATTACAATCAAGACACATTTATCTATCTCAACGGCGAGATCGTAAAAGCCTCAGATGCCAAAACCGACTTCTATAGCCAGACGCTTCATTATGGATATGGCGTATTTGAAGGGATACGTTCCTATAAAACTACGACTGGCGAAACCAAAATTTTTAAAGAACAAGTGCATTTTGATAGATTAAGAAAGTCTGCAAAGTTGCTTAATCTCCCATACACCTGGAGCAATGAAGAATTAATAAATGCCACTTATGAAATTCTAAAATTGAACAACCTACAGGATGCATATATCAGACCGTTAGTTTATGCTCCTGCAAATATGAGTTTCGTTCTAAATAATGAATCTTTTATTACTATTGAAGTATGGGAAATGAATCCTTTTTTAGGAGAAAAATTATTAAATGTAATGACCTCTTCCTTTGAAAGACCCAATCCAAAAGCTTTTAAGATAGAAGCGAAGGCAACCGGACATTATGTGAATTCCATTCTCGCGTCGCAGGAGGCAAAAGCTAAAGGTTTTGATGAAGCGTTGCTAAAAGATATGAACGGGTATGTAGCTGAAGGTCCGGGGGCCAACTTTTTTGTAGAAAAGGATAACGTTCTATATACACCTCAGCCAGGAAGCATTTTGCCTGGAATTACAAGAGCTACTGTTTTTGAAATTTGTGAAGAATTGAACATCCGGCTAGTTGAAAAACAAATCACTCTTGCAGAAGTTCATGGTGCTGACAGTGCCTTCTTTTGTGGTACTGCTGCTGAAGTAATTGGAATCGCTTCACTTGATAAAATCAACTTTAAAAAGGAATGGAAAGACACTTTGGGGAGCGTAATTCAGCAAGAATATAAAAATATAGTTATAGGAAAGAAAAGGAAATTGCAAGCAGTCGATCAGTAACAATAATAGATTGTAAAAAAATTTTAACTTTAAAAATATAGCCTGTAAACAGAAATAATAAATATTTTAATTTTACAAATGAGCGAAAGTTTAAATAATGAAGAACTGAATAAATACAGCCGTACGCTTACCCAGGATGAAACACAACCCGCAGCCCAGGCTATGTATTATGCGATAGGAATGGCAGAGGAAGATTTTAATAAAGCACAGGTAGGAATAGTGAGTATGGGATGGGATGGAAATCCATGTAACATGCACCTGAATGATATGGCTACATCAGTAAAGAAAGGTGTTAACGATGTGAGTGGCTTAATAGGGTTTCGATTTTACACAATCGGTGTAAGTGATGGCATAAGCATGGGCACTGATGGAATGCGTTATAGCCTCGTAAGTCGTGACCTGATCGCTGATAGTATTGAGACAAATGCAGGGGCCCAATATTATGACGCCATAATCGCCATTCCCGGTTGTGATAAAAATATGCCAGGATCTATCATAGCAATGGGCAGGCTCAACAGGCCATCCATCATGCTATATGGTGGCACGATTGCACCAGGGCATTACAAAGGCAAAGATTTGAATATTGTCTCTGCTTTCGAGGCATTAGGTCAAAAAATTTCAGGCAGTTTGGATGAAGCCGACTTCAAAGGAATTGTTCGCCATGCTTGTCCGGGAGCTGGTGCATGTGGTGGAATGTATACGGCAAATACCATGGCCAGTGCGATTGAAGCATTAGGAATGAGTTTACCTTATTCATCAAGCAATCCTGCTCTAAGTAAAGAGAAGGAAAAAGAATGTGCTGATGTAGGAAAAGCTATAAAAAATTTACTGGAAAAAGATATTAAGCCTAAAGATATCATGACCCGAAAGGCTTTTGAAAATGCAATCACCCTGGTAATGGTACTCGGGGGTAGCACCAATGCCGTATTGCATTTGATCGCCATGGCAAAAAGTGTAGATTTAAAATTAACGCCGGATGATTTTCAATCTATCAGCAATAAGATACCAATGCTTGCTGATTTTAAACCCAGCGGAAAATATCTTATGGAAGATTTGCATCAGCATGGCGGGGTGCCTGCAGTAATGAAATATTTATTGAATAAAAATTTATTACATGGTGATTGTTTAACAGTAACCGGAAATTCCATCGCTGATAATTTAAAGAATGCGCCAGACCTGGATTTTGAAAAGCAGGATATAATTCATCCAATTGAAAATCCAATTAAAACCACAGGTCATTTACAAATATTGTATGGCAACCTCGCAGAGAAAGGTAGTGTAGCTAAAATCACTGGGAAAGAAGGAACACACTTTAAAGGCCCCGCGAGGGTTTTTGATGGAGAACATGATCTGATAAAAGGAATTGAAAATGGCCGCGTGCATGAAGGCGATGTTGTAGTTATCAGAAATATTGGGCCGAAAGGTGCTCCGGGGATGCCGGAAATGCTAAAGCCTACAAGCGCCATAATTGGAGCAGGTTTAGGGAATTCTGTAGCTTTGATAACTGATGGTAGATTCAGCGGCGGCACTCATGGATTTGTTGTAGGACATATTACACCGGAGGCGTTTGAAGGAGGCCTGATAGGAGTTGTAAAAGACGATGACATTATTGAAATAGATGCCGTAAAAAATACAATTAATTTAAGTGTCAGCACAGAAGAAATTGCAAAAAGAAAAGCTACCTGGAAACAGCCAGAATTAAAAGCAACCAAAGGGGTTTTATTCAAATATGCAAAGTGCGTGAAAGATGCAAGTGAAGGATGTGTGACGGATGAAGAGTGATATAGAAATGTCAAAAATAAGAAAATGGAATAATGAAGGATGTTTCAGGATAATTAGGCAATTATAAAATATTTAAAATACAAAACATGGAAACTCTTGAATTAACTGAAAAAGAATTAAAAACAAAACCTACCTCAGTTAAAAAGGTCTCTGGTTCAGTAGCCCTATTGGAAATTCTTATTGCTGAGGAAGTTAAAACTATTTTCGGTTATCCTGGGGGAGCTATCATGCCTATTTATGATGCGCTCTATGATTATAAAGAACAATTAGATCATATACTTGTACGACATGAGCAAGGTGCTATTCATGCAGCACAGGGCTTTGCGAGAACATCCGGGAAGGTAGGAGTTGTATTTGCTACCAGCGGTCCCGGCGCTACAAATCTTATAACAGGATTGGCTGATGCTATGATCGATAGTACACCGCTCGTATGCATAACAGGACAAGTATATGCGCATTTGTTGGGAACAGATGCCTTCCAGGAAACAGATGTTATCAATATAACCACTCCTGTAACCAAATGGAATTACCAGGTGACTGAAGCCTCCGAAATTCCGGCAACACTGGCGAAAGCTTTTTATATAGCAAAAAGCGGAAGGCCTGGTCCTGTGCTTATTGACATAACTAAAAACGCACAATTGGAATTATTTGATTATGCAGGTTATGTAACATGTACGCACATACGTAGTTATCGCCCATCACCTACAATACGTAGGGAATACATTAGTGAAGCAGCCAAAGTTATAAATCAGGCGACCAAACCATTAGTAATTTTTGGCCAGGGAGTCATATTGGGAGAAGCTGAAAAAGAGTTTATTCAATTTATTGAAAAAGGTAACTTACCTGCAGCATGTACCATTCTCGGACTGAGCGCTTTGCCCTCCAATCATCCACTGTTTATGGGTATGCTGGGCATGCATGGTAATTATGGGCCCAATGTACTTACTAATGAATGCGATGTATTAATTGCAATTGGTATGCGCTTCGATGATCGCGTTACCGGAAGGCTGGATAAATATGCAAAGCAGGCAAAAATTATTCACCTTGATATTGACCCTTCAGAAATTGACAAAAATGTAAAGACAACGGTGGCAGTTTGGGGGAATTGTAAACAAACACTTCCAATGCTTACAGCAGAATTAATTCCCAAAAAGAATGACGAATGGTTATCCCGTTTTAAAGAATTTGAAGCAAAAGAAATAGAAGCCTGTATTTCAAAAGATTTTCATCCGGCCACTGAAGAACTTTCAATGGCCGAGACTATTAATTTACTTAATGATTTAACCGGAGGCAATGCCATAATTGTATCTGATGTAGGACAGCACCAGATGGTTGCCTGCAGGTATGCACAATTTACCCAATCAAGAAGTAATGTAACTTCTGGAGGCCTTGGCACAATGGGTTTTGGTTTACCGGCAGCAATTGGTGCTAAATATGGAGCACCTGAAAGAACTGTAGTGGCGGTGATTGGAGATGGAGGATTTCAAATGACCTTGCAAGAATTGGGTACTATTATGCAAAATAATATCAACATAAAAATAATTATACTAAATAATGAATTTCTTGGAATGGTAAGGCAATGGCAGGATTTATTTAACGACAGGCGCTATTCTTTTACTGACATACAGAGTCCTGATTTTGTAGCTCTGGCTGCATCTTATAGAATAGCTGGTGAAAAAGTGGATAAAAGAATGGAATTAAAAAATGCACTGCAAAGAATGCTCGATCACGAAGGATCGTATTTGCTGGAAGTGAAAGTATCAAAAGAACAAAATGTTTTTCCGATGGTACCACAGGGATGTAGCGTTTCTGAAGTACGGCTTTATTAAATTAACTTTCATCTCAATTAAAAATCATGAATACGCATACTCAAACATTGATAAAAGAAAATCCCATCCTGCCTGGTTCAAAAGTAGAATATACCATCACAGTTTATACAGAAAATCAGATCGGTATTCTCAATCGCATAACCACCATTTTTTCAAGGAGAAAAATCAGTATTCAAAATCTTAACTCTTCTCCTTCTGAAGTGCCGGGCATTCACAGACTAAACATAGTATTGGACGAAACAGAAGAAGTTGTAAAAAAATTAGTGCGCCAGGTAGAAAAGCAAGTTGATGTTTTAAAAGCCTATTATCACACTAATGATGAGATCATCTGGCAGGAAATGGCGTTATATAAAGTGCCCACAGATATAATCGCAGAAAAAGCGAAAGTAGAAAGATTGCTTCATCAATACGGGGCCAGGGTTGTAGCCATAAGAAAGGATTTTACAGTATTTGAAACTACCGGCCATCGCGAAGAAACAGATCAGTTAATAAAAGCACTTGAACCTTTTGGCTTAATTGAATTTGTGCGCAGCGCCCGTGTAGCAATCATCAAAGAGAGTAAAGGTTTTCATAACAAAGTAAAAGAATTTGAAAAGTTGCAGCCGGGAGAAGAAATTATAGAGAATGAATACCTTGACAAGCAATCAGAAATATTTACAATGTAAATCCTTTTCATAGTTATAATATCAAAAGACTAAAATTCAGAATAGCATTTCAATTAATAAAATTTTAAACAAAAAAAATGGCAACATTAAATTTTGCAGGTGTTACAGAAAATGTAGTTACCCGTGATGAATTTCCCTTGGCTAAAGCGCAAGATGTTTTAAAAGATGAAGTGGTAGCAATCATAGGTTATGGTGTACAAGGACCAGGGCAGGCCCTGAACCAACGGGACAACGGCATCAATGTGATAGTTGGACAAAGAAAAAATTCTGGGAGTTGGGATAAAGCATTAAAAGATGGATTTATCGAAGGGAAAACATTATTTGAAATCGAAGAAGCACTTAAAAAAGGAACTATCATTTGCTATCTCCTCAGCGATGCAGCGCAAATAGCACTTTGGCCAACTGTAAAAAAACACCTTACCGCTGGAAAAGCACTTTATTTTTCTCATGGCTTTGGCATAACGTATAACGATCAGACAGGTATTATACCTCCCCCGGATGTTGATGTTTTTTTAGTAGCACCAAAAGGATCAGGCACATCATTGCGCCGTATGTTTTTAGAAGGCCGCGGACTCAACAGCAGCTATGCTATTTTCCAGGATGCTACCGGCCGGGCTTTTGATAGAGTAGCGGCGTTGGGCATTGCGATAGGATCAGGATATTTATTTGAAACTGATTTTAAGAAAGAAGTTTATAGTGATCTCACCGGTGAGCGTGGTACACTCATGGGCGCGATTCAGGGAATTTTCGCTGCTCAATTTGAAGTGCTTCGTAAAAAAGGGCATTCTCCATCGGAAGCTTTTAATGAAACCGTAGAAGAACTCACTCAATCTCTGATGCCTTTGGTTGCAGAAAATGGAATGGATTGGATGTATGCTAATTGCTCTACAACTGCTCAGCGTGGTGCTCTTGATTGGTGGAAAAAATTTCGTGATGCAACATTGCCTTTGTTCAATGAATTATATGATAGTGTAGCCAGTGGCAAAGAATCCTTACGTTCTATCCAATCCAATTCGCAAGATGATTACAGAGAAAAATTACAAGCAGAATTAAAAGAATTACGTGATAGCGAATTGTGGCAAGCCGGAAAAACAGTCCGAAGTCTTCGTCCGGAAAATCAGCAGGTTTCAAATAAAGTAAAAAATGATCCGATAACAGCCGAGGCAAACTAAAATCTCTAACCAAATAATATGCATGAGACTATAGGAAATCCCGAAAAAAAAATCATTGAATATCCTTTTTTCGAAGGACTTGGTATTGCCGATGCAGCCGAAAGATTACAGAAAATTGTTGTGCATACACCACTTATGCTTAATGCAAATTTATCGGCAAAATATCGTTGTAATGTTTATTTAAAAAGAGAAGATCTCCAGGTCGTCCGATCATATAAAATAAGAGGAGCATACAATTTATTAAGTAGCATTTCGGAAGAGGAACGTAACCAGGGTGTAGTATGTGTAAGTGCTGGTAACCATGCACAGGGGTTCGCATATTCCTGCAAAAAATTAAAATGTAAGGGAATAGTTTTTATGCCTGTCATTACACCCCGCCAAAAAATAAAGCAAACAAAAATGTTTGGTGAAAATTTTGTTCAAATAAAATTGACCGGAGATTCATTTGAAGAATGTGCTGAAGCTGCATTGGCTTATACAAAAGAGCATGGAATGACCTTTATTCCACCTTATGATCACGTTAAGATCATTGAAGGGCAAGCCACTGTCGGCCTTGAAATATTAGATGATCTTTCTGCAATCGATTATTTATTTCTCCCGGTAGGCGGTGGCGGCCTGGCTTCGGGGGTTTCTTCTTACTTCCATAACTTTTCTCCCTCCACCAAAATTATTGGAGTAGAGCCGCAAGGTGCTGCATCTATGACCGCTGCCTTTGAGAACAATGGCCCAATAACACTTGAAACGATAGATCACTTTGTAGATGGGGCTTCTGTAAAACGTGTAGGCGACATTACCTTTAAAATGTGTAAAGATTTCCTACATCAAATGCATGTGGTAGCAGAAGGGAAAATCTGCACTACTATTCTGCAGCTTTATAATGAAGATGCAATAGTTGCTGAACCAGCAGGTGCTCTGTCCATTGCTGCTCTTGATGATTATGCTTCTGAAATAAAAGGTAAAAATGTCGTGTGTGTTATTAGCGGAGGCAATAACGATATAGATCGTATGCAAGAGATAAAAGAAAGGTCGTTGCAGTTCGAAGGGTTAAAACATTATTTTTTAATCCGCTTCGCACAACGTCCGGGTGCATTAAAACAATTTGTGAATGAAGTATTGGGACCGCATGATGATATCGCTCGCTTTGAATACATCAAAAAAAATAATAAAGAGGCCGGTCCGGCATTAGTTGGAATTGAATTGAGTGAGCAGAAAGATTACGGGGTTTTAAAAAGTAATCTCAAGAAATACCAGATAAATTATAAAGAGTTGAAAAAAGGTGATGATGCTTTTAGCTACCTGGTATAAAAAAACGTATGTAAAATTCCTTTATAAGTGAAATGATGAAATGATCATCAAGGCGTTCCATATTTTTTTAAATATGCTATGAGCATAGCTGTCACCTGGTTATAACTCCGCATACCCTTTGGCTGTTGATTCAATAGAAGGTATTTACCATAAAGCCAGGTAATAGCAGGTTCTATAAAACTTTGATGAGCAAGGTTGAAACGCCGCCAGACTTCGATATCATTCTTTACCTTAGGATTTAAAGAATCATAATATGATTTTGAAGTAATAGAGTCGTTTAAATAAAGTTCCCTATTGGCGTACATAAAAAGATCCAGGTAGGTGGAATAATGAAAAAATGGATTATCCGATTGGGATGCAGCAAGATAACCTACAAAATTTGCTTCATCTTCCTTTGCATACCCGAGCTCATGTGCTAACTCATGTGTTGCAATGTATGGTTGTAAAAAAACGGGAACTGCGGTATTAGCCTGTGCTTCTCCCGTAAATGGATTATAATACCCCGTAAAACCTAAATAATTTCCCGCTTTCCCATACAGAGATGCCTTTAATGAAAATTTATTTTTTTGTAGAAATGGATATTTTTTTTGCAGGCGCTTATATGCTATTTGTGCCTGGTTAAATATTATTTCTTTAGAAAAAGAATCTTCTTTGATTTCACCAAGGTCCTGCCGTGAATTATTGACCTTTTGCAGCAATATGTTATTTATTGAAACTAGATCTTGAATTGAATATTCAGTTGTCACAAATTGCAATTGATGTCCTATGCCAAGCCGGTTATAATTGAGGCCCCAAATAATATTAAAGATGATATAGATCCAACAACTTAAAAAAACCAGTCTTTCGATTTTACGACAGAAAATATTTTTTCTAAACCCATTTCTAAAGATTCCTCTTACATTTTTAAAAATCCTTAGCATCAACCAAATCCCGGCAGTAAAATATAATATATCACCAATGCTAAAAGGCAGCCGCCAGGTAAGCCAAATTAAAAAATTTGATATTTTAGGGTAAATCAAATTGGAATAAATTGATTCAACTCTCTGGGCATTTAAAGAGAAAATCTTTATTCCCACTATAATAATTAATGTAATTACCCATATTATCAATTTGCGCTTCCGTATCATTATCATGCAGTTATCCTATAATGACAAATGTCAGTAATTAAAACAACTTGAGAAATAATGCCCCTTAAGCAGTACTTATATAAAAAAATGATATTTTATTTCCTTGTAATTATATTTCACAAAGAAACATGAGAAGTAATTGAAATAAAAAGGGATACCCATATTAAGGCAAAAAATAAACCTAAAAGAATTTTTAAGGCTAATCGAAAAATTTAAGCTAAAATCAGTTAATTATTAGCTGTTTTTTATTACCTTCGCTGCCCTTTAATTAAGATTATGGGAAACAGGCGTGAATTTGATATTGCTTTTGTTGGATTAAAGCCTGGAAATCATGAGTTTAGTTACGAAGTGGATGACAAGTTCTTTGCAGAATTTAAAGATTTGGATATAAAAGGATGCGATGCCAGTGTAAAACTAACATTGGAAAAACATGTTTCTTTTATGATGCTGAAGTTTGAGATCATTGGAACTGCAAGTGTCGTATGTGACAGGTGCAGCAATCCTCTTCTATTGAACCTCTGGGATGAATTTAACCTTGTAATAAAGCAGGTAGAGAACCCGGACGAGATGAATAATAATGAGGAGGATCCTGATGTTTTTTATATTTCACGCACTGAAAGTCATTTGCATCTTGCAGAATGGATCTATGAATTCGTATTACTGAGCGTGCCAAATCAAAGAATGTGTGGAGAAGAAGAAATAGGTGGCCCTCAATGTAACAAAGAAATTTTGGCTATGCTTGCCAAAATGAAAAGTGGAACAGTTGAAAATAATAATCCTTTTCAAAAAGGACTTGAAAAATTTAAAAAAAAATAAAAATTAATCATACTCAATTTTAGGTTATGCCAAATCCCAAACGCAGGCACAGTCAACAAAGAAGTGCAAAAAGAAGAACTCATTACAAAGCTGATGCGCCTACATTAAGTGTAGATAGCACAACAGGTGAAACGCATGTGAGGCATCGTGCACATGTAAGCGAAGGCAAACTATTTTACAAAGGTAAGGTCGTTTCAGAAAAAGCTCCTTCCCAGGCCAGGTAATTTGTTACAATCTGTTTGATCCCCAAAACCAAAGTTTGATTAACTTCAGATTTTAGTTCTGGGGATTTTTTTGTTCTAGTGGCTTCAAAACACATTCCTTTTAATTATATTTTTACAAAATGAAAATAGCGATAGATATGATGGGGGGTGATTTTGCTCCTCTTGAAGCGGTAAAGGGAGTTAAAAATTTTATAGACTCCGGTCAAACTGAGGTTAACCTCGTTTTAATAGGTGATCAATCACTCTTAGAGCCGCTTCTTGTACAATTTGAAATAGAAATGAACTATGTAACTATAGTGCATGCTTCGCAGGTAATAGAAATGAAAGATCACCCTGCAAAATCATTAAAAGAAAAACCCCAATCATCGATTTCTATCGGTTTTCAATTGTTGGCCAGGGAGGAGGTAGATGCCTTTATCAGCGCTGGTAATACAGGTGCAATGATGGTAGGTGCACTTTATAGCATTAAAGCTATTCCAGGTGTATCGCGCCCCGCTATAGGAGCCTATATTCCTAACGAAAGTGGAAACTTATCGTTACTCATAGATGTGGGACTGAATGCCGATTGTAAGCCTGAGAATCTATCGCAATTTGCAGTTTTAGGAAGCCTCTTTTGTGAATATATATTGGGTTATCATCATCCGCGGGTAGCAATGGTAAACATTGGTACAGAAGAAACTAAAGGAAACCTCCTCAGCCAGGCAGCATATCCTTTATTGAAAAATAATTCATTTATTAACTTCATTGGCAATGCTGAAGGCCGCGATATACTAATGAATAAAGCTGAAGTATATGTTTGTGATGGTTTCACCGGAAATGTGATGTTGAAATTTGCCGAGTCAATTTATGATCTTATCAAATCAAGAAAAATTCAGGATGAACACTTTAATCGTTTCAATTTTGAAACTTACGGAGGCGTTCCTGTTTTGGGTGTAAATAAACCAGTAATAATAGGGCACGGTATTTCCGGTGAAGAAGCTTTTAAAAATATGATAGGGATTGCACAAAAAATGATCGCTATTAATTTTGTAGAAAAAATTAAGAGTCATTTTGTGTAGCGACCATTAACCATTGAATATTAGATTTACTTGAAATGATCACACGTAAGTTGGCACCTTGTGTTTTTTTTATTGCCCTACTTATTGGAAA
>JBDTXP010000014.1:0-22715 GCA_040006135.1 Ginsengibacter sp.
GTGCGCAACAAAAGGCAGAACTTGTAGTTTTCAACGCGAAAGTTTACACAGTTGATAATAATTTTTCAACATCAACTGCATTTGCAGTAAATGATGGCAAGATTGTAGAAGTAGGAAGCAGCGCGGTTTTGCAAAAAAAATACAAAGCAGCAAAATCACTCGATGCGAAAGGCAAATATATTTTTCCGGGATTTATTGATGCTCATGCGCACTTCCTGGAATATGGTTTAGGATTAAATGCGGCAGATCTTGTGGGCACTAAGAGTTGGAATGATATAATTGTTCGCCTGAAAATTTATGCATCTTCCCACAAAGAAGGATGGATAGTTGGAAATGGCTGGGATCAGAACGATTGGGCCGATAAAAATTTTCCTGATAATGCGCAACTCAATATTTTATTTCCGGACAGGCCGGTTATTCTTTCTCGTGTTGATGGTCACGCCGCTATCGCAAATGATAAGGCTCTGGAGATTTCGCATATTCTTGCAGGTGATACCCTTATTGGTGGAACAGTTGAAATAAAGAACGGAAAGCTTACAGGAATCCTTGTTGATAATGCAACAGGGTTGGTTTATAAAAATGTTCCTAATCCATCGCTGCCGCAAATTATCTCCGCTTTATTAGCTGCACAAAAAAACTGCTTTGCTGCAGGCCTTACAACCATTGACGATTGTGGTGAAAACTATATGACAGCTTTACTTATGAAATCATTGCAGGACAGTAAGAAATTGAAAATGCGACTATTTGTAATGTTGAGCGATCGTAAAGAAAATTATGAATACCTGTTTGCAAAAGGAAAAATAAAAACTGACAGAATGAATATCAGCTCATTTAAAGTTTTTGCTGATGGTGCGCTTGGCTCCAGGGGCGCTTGCCTGCTTTCCCCATATTCAGACCGGGCAGGCTGGGAAGGTTTTTTATTAAGTTCACAGGCACATTTTGATTCGGTTGCCAACATTATTTACGATCATGGTTTTCAAATGTGTACACATGCAATTGGAGACTCTGCAAATCGTACGATACTAAAAATTTATGATAAATATTTAAAGGGTAAAAATGACCGGCGCTGGCGCATTGAGCATTCCCAGGTAATCAATGAAAATGATTTTCATTATTTCAAAAATAACTCCATCGTACCTTCTGTACAGCCTACGCACGCTACATCTGATATGTATTGGGCAGGTGATAGGTTAGGTAAGGAAAGATTGAAAAACGCTTACGCCAACCAAAGGTTATTAAAACAAAATGGCTGGCTGCCGCTAGGTACAGATTTCCCTGTGGAAGATATTTCCCCTATAAAAACTTTTTATGCTGCGGTCTTTCGCAAGGATGCAAATAATTTTCCACCAAATGGTTTTCAAAAGGAGAATGCACTCACCAGGGAACAGGCGATTAGAGGAATGACGATCTGGGCAGCGAAAAGTAATTTTGAAGAAAATGAAAAGGGTAGTATTGAAAAGGGAAAATTCGCTGACTTTATTTTGTTGGATACAGACTTGTTGAAAGCACCTGAAAATCAGATACTAAAAACAAAAGTGCTGGCGACTTATGTGAATGGTGAAAAAGTTTTCTGAAGAGGCTTATAGAAAAGATTAATTCAAAGAAGTATTTGTTTACCTTTTCTTAATCATAAATACAGAGGGGACTGATCTTTGTTCACCTTTATCCGAGGGATAGTTTACTTTCTTTCCATTAATGATCATGCACGAACTGCCGCCGCCATCTAGGTTTAAAGCTTCTTCGCATCCGAGTTGTTGTAATATTTTTGCCATCTGTGGTAATGTAAGCCCAGCTGCACTTTCACTTCTACCTTCAGAAACAAAAATAATTATATGGCCATCCCTGGTATAACCGATAGCTGTGCGTGGATGCCTGTCGTGGATAGCCTTTCCGGCGAATTTCATTTCTTCGTTATTAGAAATTTTTACCTGCGCATTTTGGATGAGTACAGGTCCGCCACCGACTACTGTATTCATTTTCCATTTTTTTAATTGCGGGGTTAATTTTCCGTAATGTCCCGATACTAATGATGTTTGATGTAGAACTTCCTTTTCAGTGATTCTGTCAATAGAATCATGAATTGCTTGCATAGGTAACTGTGATGCCATTAAATAATTATCACTGGAATCTGCATAAACCCAGGCAATATCTGCTTTCCGGTTTTTAGAAATTCCAAATGCACCGAAAAATGGATGATACCATGTGAGTGTATCAGATCTTTTTCCGGGAATATTAAATTCATTAAATGAAACCAGTTTTCCATCTTTTACTACAGCATTTAGATTGCTGTTAAATTTATAAGAGAAAAAAGATCCATTCACAACCAATAATGGTTGCCCGTTTTTTTTGTAAAACTCTTTAGGAGTAAGACGCCGGTTTTTTGAAGTGTCTACTGAAAAAATTAATTGTTTATCCTGTAGTGGCGCAACAGCATAGTACATTACATTTTGTTTACCATCAACAGAATCGATTGATTTATAGACATGAAAGTCTTTTGGTAAAGGCGTATATGATGAATCAATATTTTGCCATTGATATTGGGCAGTAGAGATTTGTATTGTGCCGATTAAAAGGATGAATAATATGAGACTTTTCCACATTTTATTTGATGAAATTTTAATTTATACTTTTCAATACTTGCTCACTTTCCCATTTTTTTCTTCCTTCCCTTGCGCGTACATGGCGGTCACTGTGATATGAAGAACGCACCAATGGCCCGCTTTCTACATAATCTAAACCAAGTTCATAACCAATGTCACGTAGTTCTGCAAATTCTGCAGGAGTAACAAATCTCTGAACTTTTAAATGCCTAGGAGTGGGCTGCAGGTATTGGCCAATTGTGATTACATCTACTTCACTTTCCTTGAGATCGCGCATTGTTTGCACTACTTCATCTTTTGTTTCTCCAAGCCCGAGCATAATGCCGCTCTTCGTGCGCATGCCACCATGTTTTAATATGCGTAAGGTTTCCATGCTGCGCCAATATTTTGCCTGTATTCTAACGGTCCTGGTTAAACGCTCTACAGTTTCTATGTTATGACTAACTACTTCAGGGGCCGCGTCTATAATGCGTTGTATATTTTCTGCCTGCGCTTTAAAATCCGGGATAAGCGTTTCTAATGTCGTCTGAGGATTTAGTTTCCGAACCGCCTGGATTGTGCTAAACCAAACTTCTGCTCCACCATCTTTTAATTCATCTCGATCAACAGAAGTGATAACAGCGTGCTTTACTTTCATTAATTGTATAGCCTCTGCTACGCGTTGTGGCTCATCCCAATCTACAGGTAAAGGCCTGCCGGTTGCGACCGCGCAAAATCCACAACTCCGGGTGCAAATATTTCCCAATATCATAAAGGTGGCAGTCCCTTCACCCCAGCATTCACCCATGTTAGGGCAATTACCACTTTCGCAAATAGTATGTAATTTATGTGTTGTAACCAGGTTGCGTACCTGCTTATATTCTTCACCTATTGGGAGCTTAACTCTTAACCAGGATGGCTTTTTAGGTCTACTATCCCCTGCTATAATTTCTTCAATCATTAAATGAAATTTAAAATAACCAACTTACTTTCTTCTTCCAAACAAAAGTGAAAAGTAGGCGCCAAAGAAAAATTGTTTTTCTTTATTATACACCATTTGCGGAATTTTCTTAGAGTAATATTCACCGGTAATACCAATCTCAATCGCAGAAACTACTTCATTATATGCACCGTAATCAAATCGTAGTGCAGCTTTTGCATAAACACCTGGTGTAACTGTAACATCGCTCCAACCTTTGCTAAATGTAGGACCGCCATAAATATTATTAGGATTTAAAAATTGAGTGCTGTCCGCCGAATTATATTTGATAAATACTAATTGATTGCCTTGTGCTACCTGGATATAATAAGGTCTTAAAAGAGCAGCAGATATACCTCCCCCATAATTACCTGTAATACTTACGCCATTTTTATTGCTTTTATTTCCTAATAAAATTTGTTGCTGTACACCCAACTTTACAGGATAGAAATAATTAATTTTTCCATAAACAAATGGACTGGAGTTATAAATAAGATTGCTTAGTTTTTCTTCTTTGGTACTTTTTCTTTCTGCTATTTCAAGTTGGTAAAGCATACTTTTTTTTACCGATGAAGCTTTTCCCAATTCAAAAAAGACTCCGTATCCATCATTAGTAAGTTTGGCTCCAAAAATCAAACTTTTTTTGTAGGCAATTACTCCTTCTTCCTCTTGCCTGATAAGGCTGTTCTTGTGATTTCTTTTTTCCTCTTGCTTTTCTCTTTTCCTTGTTTGCGAAAACCCGGATAGTGATAAAAGAACTGTTATTAAAATCAGTAATATTTTTTGCATTTGAAAATATTAATTAGTGGTTGTAAATTTATACAAAAATAGAACAATGACTGCTTCAATTGTATATACGGGAAATTTGCGGTGTGAGGCCGAACATTTACAGAGCCATAGCAAAATAGAAACTGATGCTCCGACTGATAACCAGGGAAAAGGTGAGCGATTTTCGCCAACTGATCTTTTGTGCGTTTCGCTCGCAACCTGCATTCTCACTACGATGGGAATTAAGGCCGCCGGTATGGATGTAAATTTAACAAACGCTAAAGCAGATGTAACCAAACACATGGCAAGCGATCCACGCCGGGTTGCAAAAATAGAAGTAGCAATTTCGCTGCCGGGCAATGGCAATGATAAAAATAAAGAAATTCTGGAACGAACCGGTAATAACTGTCCTGTTGCAAAGAGCATTAATAGCGATATTGAATTGCAAATAACCTATAAATGGGGTTAAGCAATATGTGCCACTTGCTCTCCCTTTAATATTGCATTACCAATACTGCATTCAAGACATCTTTTTTCCGCGCAATATGCATTTTTAAGCTGCAATAAGCTTTGAGAATCTAAAGCATTTTTATTAATAAAACCGATATTGGTATAGCCCCGCGTAATCTTATTTTTTTCAGCCGGCAATTCCTCAAGCCATTTTATTGCTTTTTCTTTCACTTCCTCATCCTGGTGATGAAGACCAAAAGAAAATAAAACGGGAATCACCGTATTAATAATAATATTATTGATCATCTCATTTCCCAATCGCTTCTCTTTGTAATTTGCCTCCTCATTAAAGATGTAGTGATAATTCCAGTAATCATTTGCAGAAACCATAAATAATTTACGCAGTTCTTTTAAAGAAGTGGTTTCTCTTATTATTGAAAAAAGATGCTCGCTTTGAAAAAGTAATTGAGCTAATTGTGCCAACCTTATCGTAGGGAAATTTGCAGGCCGCATACGCAGGAAATATATAGATTCATCAATTGGACTTAATTTATATTTCTTTTTAAAAAATGCATATTCTTTTTGTAACAAAACAGCGTAATGTTCATTGAATTCATTTTCAAGCAATCCTGCTTGTCCGAATAAAAGTGATTCAATCTTCAACAGGTTATCCTTATTTTTTGCAATGAGTGCCAGTGGCAAAGATTGAGCGATTTTTAAAAAAGCATTTGAATTTACTTTTAATCCAAAATTGGTAGCAATCAGCCACCAAAAGGTTTCTTCCCAATGAAATCCATTTTGCTTTAATAAATTAAATATGTTTTCAGATTTCTGTAATAATCTTTCGGCAATGAGCCGTTGTTTCCACGAAACAATCGATATTCCGGTTAGTGTTGGAAGTTGATTTTCACAAGGAATAAATTTAGGCTGTTTAAGTAATGAGTTGAATTTTTCTAATAATAATTTTGAAACTCTTTCATGGAGCTCGAGCGTTGGTAAATCATTTCCTGAAGTGTCATTGATTTCGCAATCATGTTGCCATACTACATGAAGAATTATATTATTATAATTGGAGTCCTTTGAATGCCCATGAGCCTTCCAGTGTGAAGATTGTACGTGAAGTTCAATATGGCCGGCCCATACGGTATCGTTTATTTTTATTTTGGCGTTTTTAAAATCCGGTCCTTGATTGGAATTGTTTGTACCTGCATTAATAATTTGGAGAGAAGATCCTTTAGTAGTAGTTAATTCATTACGATTATAATATTGAAATTGCCAGATATATTGTAATAGAGATTCATTCATAAGCCATCATTTACAGCTAACGAAAGTTACCTTTTTATTCTGATTGCTCAACAAGCCATGAGGAAATAATTATTTATTTATTTGTTCCAATTCTTTCATTAGCCTGCTTACAGGTAATCCCACTACATTATAGTAATCACCATTGATAGATTTTATTCCCACGAGGCCAATCCATTCCTGTATGGCATATGCACCTGCTTTATCGTATGGTTGATATTGATCAATGTACATAATAATCTGCTCTAAGGTTAAATCCAGAAATGTAACTTCTGTTTTAGTTGAGAAAGAGATTTCTGTGGTTGAAAGAATGACTACACCTGTAATTACTTCATGCGTGCGACCCGAAAGTTTTTGAAGCATTTTTATTGCATCTTCCCGATCTTTTGGTTTTCCAATAATTTCATTATCCAGGACTACGATAGTATCTGCGGCAATAATAATTGCATCCCCATTAGCAGAAATTTCATTTTCTATCGCGAAGGCTTTTCCCCTTGCGATGTGAATGGTAATTTCAGATGGTGAGAGTTTTGCCGGGTAAGTTTCTTCAGTAGGAATTATTTTCACATCAAAATCTATTCCGGCCATTTGCAACAATTCTTTTCTTCGCGGAGATCCGGAGGCGAGAATAATTTTCTTCATTAATATTATTTTAAAACATTTTTAATAAATTAAAAAAAAATCATTGACAAAATGCCCGCGAGCATTATATATTTCATTGCTCTACTTAAACGATGAAAATCTGCGGGGGCAACTGATTCATATAGCTTACGGATAACCCATATTAATGGAAGAACAATAAAGGCTATTGAATAAATTGCAGATAGCCACCAACCCATCTGTAATACATACACCTGGATTAATAAAACCAAACCAGAAAGTACAACAAGCCATACAGCAGCATAAACTTTTGTAGCCGGGATACCCCAAACAATGGGCATCGTTGTGCAATTATATTTTCTATCTCCTGGCGCATCTTCCATATCTTTTATAGCCTCGCGAATAAGAGTGCTTATGAATGCGAATGAGCTATAAATAAATGTAAGCTTTAGAAGCCTTTGCCATCCCGCATTATATACTGATAAGGAAAACCGGGATTCTGCCACCAGCAACACAAGGATAACCCATGCAGTAAGTATAGATATGAGAATATTTCCTACCAACAATTTTTTTTTGAAAGTGGTAGAGTAGGTTAACAACATTAAAACAGCGAGAAAATTAAAAAACAGCAGGTAATAATTATTTAAATGGTAGCTAACATATAAGGTAAGTAAAAGCCCGGTGACCGATAAAACTGCGTGAAGCATTATAGCGGCTCTGCGTTTAATCATTTTTCCTATAATTACTTTGGATGATTTATTTATAAGGTCAATATTTACATCAAAGTAATCATTGATGATATACCCTGCGGCCGCTATGAAAACAGAAGCAATAGTAAGAATAAAAAATAAAGTTGTGGAAAGTTTTATTTCACCCTGAACGAAATGGTTTTGATGATAAGCAAAAGGAATAATGAAAAAGCGAAAAAGAACCTGGGTGAGTAAGATGAAGATAAGATTCGGGAATCTTATTAATTTAAAAAAAGCTGTCAGCGTTTTCATTGTTGAAGGCTTTAGATAGATGGAATTTGGGCAGCAGGATTCCACTTTCCATTTAGCTTCATTACTTTTTCAATTACATCTCTTACACAACCTTTGCCACCACTATATGGAGAAATATAGGCTGCAATTGCGCGTACATCATCAACGGCATCTATCGGGCAAGCTGCAATACTTACCATTTTCATACATTCCAAATCCGGCAAATCATCACCCATATATAAGATCTCGCCAGGAATCCATTTTTTTTCGAGTAAAAAATTCTCAAGAAAATCCTTTTTATCTTTTACACCCATATAAATATGAGTGACACCAAGTTTTTTTAATCGAATCGAAACGGGCTCAGAATTACTCCCTGATAAAACCATGATATTGTATCCTGCGCTCGTGGCAGCCTGCAAAGCATATCCATCCTTTATACTCATAGATCTCAACCATTCATTTTTCCCTGATAGCAAAAGTTGACCATCAGTGAGTACGCCATCCATGTCAAAAATAAATGTGGTGATTTTTTTAAATTGAGAAAAAATATGCATTCAGTACGATTTGGTCATGCAAAACTAAGTGTTTGAACTTTGAGTTATACATCAGCATTCAACAAAAGTTATCTTTTCCCGTGCAGCTTAATAATACTTTCCGTCAATTTTAAATAAATGTATTTATAATCCGGATGTGAAGCTAGTGCCTGCAAGTGCTTATTTAGTGTAAACACATCATCGCGGATAGCCGGCCCTGTTTGAGTAAGAAATGGAGAATATTTCTGTGCTCTATCAAGCACTTCCTTCATAAGAGGTTTCAGATTGCGAAATTCAAGGCGCTCTTTTTGGCAAAAGAGATCTGCTATTGCATACATATGATTTGCAAAGTTGCCGGCAAAAACTGCAGCAACATGATAATTAAGCCGTTCAGTATCATTTGCTTCAATAACGTTTCCACTTATACTTTTGGCGAGGCCAATAATGCGGTGCCTTACTTCCGGAGTATTACCATCTACAAGAAATGGAATTTCTGGTATTTCATCTGAGTATTTTGATAGTGTTTGTAACGGGTACATTACTCCGTATGTGTTTGAGCAATCCTTCAAAGCATTAATGGAAACTGCCCCTGCAATGTGTACCACCATTTTATCTTTTAAAGCAGGAATTCTTTCTATGTGATCAAGCACGGCATCATGCAATGCGATTATATAAAAATCAGCCTCCTCGAAAATGTTGTTTGTAATAAGGCCTGCCAGCGCATTATATTTATTGGCAAGTTCGCGTGCATGCTCATAATCCCTGCTGAGAACCTGCGATATTTCATGTCCGGCTTTATTTATTAATTCACAAAGAACAGTTGCGGCATTGCCAGATCCTAACATTACAATCTTCATCCTCATTTATTTTAACCAAGATAACGTTTTGCACGTATATGAACTTAATTCATAAAATAACGGACTTAATGAATTTTAATTGTAATATTTCATAGATTAAAGTTTCATTATTGAAAGTTTTTGATTTAAAGCAATAAAACCAGATTATATAAAAATACCGCGTAAATGGAGCTATGAAACAAGCAGTTTTAATTTTTACCCTAATATTGCAACGATAATCGCAGGCCGTTTTTACGGTTTTTAAATGTTTGATAAAAGGAAAAGTAAAATAGAAGATGGCTAAAAATTTATTGATAGTTGAGTCTCCTGCAAAGGCTAAGACAATAGAAAAAATATTGGGTAGCGACTATGAAGTGAAGAGTTGCTATGGCCATATTCGTGATCTTGAAAAGGATGACATGGGAATTGATATTAAAAATAATTTTGCTCCCCGCTATAAAGTACCTGATGATAAACTTAAAGTGGTAAAGGAATTAAAACAGCTGGCAAAAAAAGCGGAGACTGTTTGGTTGGCTTCGGATGAGGATCGTGAGGGCGAAAGTATCAGCTGGCACCTGGCGGAAGTTTTAGGACTGGATGTAGCAACAACTAAAAGAATTGTTTTTCACGAAATTACAAAACCTGCAATTACACATGCTGTGCAAAATCCACGTCATATAGATATGAATTTGGTAAACAGTCAGCAGGCCCGTAGAATCCTGGATCGGATAGTAGGTTTCGAATTATCGCCTGTATTATGGAGAAAAATAGGAATGCAGGGTGGCCTAAGTGCCGGAAGAGTACAGAGTGTTGCTGTAAAGCTTATTGCAGAAAGAGAAAGAGAGATCAATCAATTTATTAGCCGTAGCAGCTTTAAAATTGAAGCACTCCTTGCATCTGTTGATGGCGATGGAAAAAGAATTTCCTTTAAAGCAGAAGATGGGGGAGCAAAAACAATTGAAGATGCGGAAAGCTTTCTGGAAAGATGTAAGGGAGCTTCATATTCTGTGAAAGATATCATTGTAAAACCTGGGAGACGTACTTCTGCAGCGCCCTTTACTACCTCTACTTTGCAGCAAGAAGCCAGTAGAAAATTAGGATATGGCGTAAGCAAAACAATGCTAATTGCCCAAAAACTATATGAAAGCGGAAAAATCACTTATATGCGTACTGATAGCGTAAATCTAAGTGACACAGCAAGAAATGAAATTAGCGCTGTAGTTAAAAAAAATTACGGTGAAAATTACCTCCAGCAAAGAAATTATAAAAACAAAAATGAAAGTGCGCAGGAAGCACATGAAGCCATCAGGCCGACAGATATGAATGAAAAAAACATTCATGATGCTGACACATACAGGCTTTACGATCTTATTTGGAAGCGTACCATTGCTAGCCAAATGAGTGATGCTATCCTGGAAAAGACCACTGCGAAAATTGCAATAAGTACAAATCCTGATGAACTTACTGCTTCGGGTGAGGTGATAAAATTTGATGGATTTTTAAAAGTTTATAATGAAGGGAGTGATGACGAAGAACCTATGGATTTAGGTGGAGAGAGCAGGTTACCTGCCTTAAAAGTTGGCCAGCCACTTGAGTTTGAATCAATGACTGCTTCTGAAAAATTCACCCGCCCTTCCGCAAGGTATACAGAGGCATCCCTCGTGAAAAAACTGGAGGAATTGGGTATAGGTCGCCCGAGTACTTACGCACCTACCATTAGCACGATCGTTAAAAGAAATTATGTTGAGAAAAAAGATAAAGACGCGATAGTGAGGGAACAAAGAGTAGTATTACTTACGCCGGATAATGAAATAAAAAAGAGTATCATTCATGAAAATACCGGGGCTGAAAAAAATAAATTATTTCCTACAGACCTTGGTCTTGTAGTCACAGATTTTCTTAACCAATACTTTGAAGAAGTAATGGATTATTCGTTTACAGCAAACATCGAAGAAGAATTCGATAAAATAGCTGAAGGAAAAGAACAGTGGAATAATATGGTAGCCGATTTTTATAAACCTTTTCATAAAAATGTAGAACACACATTGGAAAATGCTGAACGCGCGAAAGGGGAAAGGGAATTGGGAAATGATGAAAGCGGGAAACCGGTATTTGCAAGAATGGGAAGATACGGGCCTATGGTTCAAATTGGCCGACAGGAAGATGAAGAAAAGCCGCGTTTTGCGAAATTAAAAAATAGTCAAAGTATAGAAACAATATCTCTTGCTGAGGCAATGGAACTCTTTAAACTTCCACTTGTGTTGGGAGAATATGAAGGAAGCGAGGTATCTGTGAATATCGGACGGTTTGGACCTTATGTAAAATGGGGAGATCAGTTTGTTTCAATGCCCAGGGGAGCAGAGCCTACTGAAACAGATCTGGACACCGCTATTGAAATAATTAAAGCAAAGCAGGTAGAGGAAGCACCAATTGCATTTTACGATGAAAAACCTGTTACGCGTGGTAAAGGTCGCTTCGGCCCGTTCATAAAATGGAATGATCTTTTTATCAATATTCCCAGGGCATACAATTACGAAAATCTCTCTTCATCTGATTGTAAAGAATTAATTGAAAAGAAAATTGAAAAGGAAGCGAATAGGTTTATCCACCAATGGCCAGAAGAAAAAATTGCGATTGAAAATGGCAGGTGGGGGCCATTTATTCGTGTAGGTAAAAAGATGCTGAAGCTTCCACCTAAGGAAGGTGGTGGAAAGATTTCTCCTGAAGAATTAAAAGAGCTTTCAATTGATGAGGTGAAGAAGCTTATTTTAAAGGTAGATCCAAAAGCATTTGATAAAAAAACTGCTGCAAAAAAGAAAGGTGCTCCAAAAAAAGCAGCTAAAAAACCAAAAGGCAAGTAGTAATTTATTATCGATCAATAATAATCTGAAACTCATAGTAGATTTACGTCAACTTGTAAGTGGTAAGAATATAACCCCGCCTGTTCGTTTTAGATCAGAAAGTTTATATCTTTATGATGCTTTCATTCTGATGCACCATAATTTTTCTTTATGATTGAAAATAGAGAAATTTCTGCCCTTTTTAATTTACTGGACGATCCTGACCAGGAAGTATTCGAAAAAGTGAGTGAACGTATAGTTTCTATTGGCAGGGCCATCATTCCCAATCTGGAAAATTTATGGGAAAATAGTATGGATGTAACTGTCCAGGAACGCATAGAAATGGTAATTCATAAACTACATTTCGCTGATCTCACATTCGCATTTAAAGAATGGAAAGAAGGTGCTTGCGGTTTACTTCAAGGAGCTTTACTTGTAAGCCAATATGCATATCCTGAAATAGTGCTGGCACCAAGCTTACAGGAAATTGAAAAAATGCGCCGCAATATCTGGCTTGAGTTGAACAGTTATCTTACCCCTTTGGAACAAGTAAATGTAATAAGTGGAATACTCTATAGTTATTCTAAATTGCGAGGCAATGAAGTAAATTATGAAATGCAGGAAGATTTTTTGATCACAAAATTACTTGAAACAAAAAAAGGAAATGCAATCACGAACGGTATTCTTTACCTGGTACTTTGCGACATGCTGGACCTTCCAATAAAAGCGATAAATATACCGCGTCAGTTTATTTTAGGATATTTTGATAATCCTTTACGCTTTCCGGATACCGACAAACAAAAAAGTGAAAAGATCCATTTTTATATTGATCCGTTAAATGGACAGGTTTATTCTCAAAAAGATGTTGAAAATTATTTTAAAAGAATTTCAGTGCCACCTACTGTTTCTTATTATCGGCCATTGACCAATATTCGTATAATACAGCATCTCCTTGAAGAATATTCCAAATGCTTTTCCACCAACGATAATAGATATAAAAAGGCAGATCTGATTTCAATTTCAAATATGATTGGCGAATAGAATCATCATTTATTTATCTTCGATCTGTAACGTTACTTGAACTATTAGGTCATTATTTTTTCATTTCCATATTTATGATATTTGAATCTCCCATTGGCAGAATACTGGTGACATCGGAAAATGAAACAATATGCCGGGTCAATTTTATTGATGAAGATGTAGTTGTAACAGAAAAAAATACTACACCTGGTGATCTTGCTGTTGAGGAAAAGTGTGTCGAGCAACTTTCTGATTATTTCTTTCAAAGCAGAAAAGAATTTTCCTTTCGATTCGCTCAATCAGGTACAGAATTTCAACAGCGGGTGTGGGATGAATTAGAAAATATTTCCTATGGTCATACAATAAGCTATTTAAAATTATCTCAACGGTTAGGAAATATTAAAGCTATTCGGGCAGCAGCGTCTGCAAATGGTAAAAATAATCTACCAATAATTATTCCTTGCCACCGTGTTATTGGCGCGGATGGGAGCCTTACGGGCTATGCTGGTGGTTTATGGCGAAAAAAGTGGTTGCTGGAGCACGAGGCATGCGGAGGTAAAATAATCCCGAGCTTATTTAATTAATAACTGGCTGTATTATTGAAGCCAACTTTTAAAAATTATCAAAATGAAGCGTAGGTATTCTTTACAAAAATTGATCGGTATTTTTCTAATTTTCCTGGTGGGTAGTTGCCAGGATGGTCAGGTAAATCAATCTAAAAAAGATGTGAGTCAGGTAATTGAAAGCGATTCAAATAAGTTGCACAATACTTATGCCCTTGATAAAATAAAACTGCCACCTGGTTTTAAAATAGAAGTTTATGCAGAAATAAAAGGGGCAAGGCAAATGTGTGTATCACCTGAGGGGACCTTATTTGTAGGCACAAAAGGCAAGAGTGTTTATGCGGTCCCGGATGCAAACCATGATGGCAAAGCAGATAATGTTTATGAAATTGCTACAAGGCTTAACATTCCAAATGGAGTTGCAATTAAAAATGGTAATCTATATATTGGTACCATATCAACTATTTACAGGATTGATAATATAGAAAAGGATCTTTCTAATCCGGCCAAAGCCATAATTGTTTATGACAAATATCCAACAGACACACATCACGGAATGAAGTTTATAGCATTTGGGCCCGATGGGAAATTGTATGTACCCGTTGGAGCACCCTGTAATATTTGTGAACCTGAAAAACCAATTTATGCTTCAATGACACGCATCAATGATGATGGAACAGGTTTTGAAATATTCGCTAAAGGAATAAGAAATACTGTTGGTTTTGACTGGGATCCTCAATCAGGAAATATTTGGTTCACAGACAACGGGCGCGATATGCTGGGAGACGATGTGCCAAATGATGAACTTAATATGGCTTCCAGGCCGGGAATGAACTTCGGTTATCCATATTGTCACCAGGGGAATATTCTCGATCCTGAATTTGGTAAAGGAAAAAATTGCAGTGATTATGATGCTCCGGCTCAACTTTTAGGCGCTCACGTGGCCTCTTTAGGTTTAAGATTTAATAAAGAAAATAAATTTCCTGCCGAATATGACCACACTATTTTTATTGCTGAACATGGAAGTTGGAATAGGAGTACTCCCGTAGGATATCAGGTAGTCTCTGTAAAATTAGATAAAGACGGTAAAGCTCAAAAACCAGAGGTATTTGCCAGTGGTTGGTTGCAGAATGTGAGAGATGTAAGTGGACGGCCCGTAGATGTTCAATTTCTTAAAGATGGTTCATTATTAGTGAGCGATGATTATGCAGGAGCTATCTATAAAATCAGCTACAGCAAATAATTCCTTATAGTATGAGTACAAAAATTGCCTCGCATCATGAAGAACATTTAGAAAGTTCTGATCTTTTAAGAGATGTAGTAATTGGAATGAGCGATGGTCTTACGGTACCTTTCGCACTTGCTGCCGGTCTAACGGGGGCAGTTTCAAATAGTTCCATCATTGTGATTGCGGGAATAGCAGAAATTGTAGCTGGAAGTATTGCAATGGGCCTTGGAGGTTATCTTGCCGGAAGAACGGAGCAGGATCATTATGATAGCGAGCTTAAAAGAGAATACGAAGAGGTGGAGAGAGTTCCGGAAAAAGAAAAAGATGAAGTAAAAGAATTTTTTGAAAAGATCGGTCTTAGCGAAGAATTGCAGATAAAAGCAACAGAAGAGATTGCACAGGATAAAAAGCAGTGGGTGGATTTTATGATGAAGTTTGAATTAGGTCTTGATGCCCCTGATCCAAAAAGAGCCACAAAAAGTGCTCTTAATATAGGTATATCCTACGCTGTAGGCGGTATTATTCCTTTGAGCCCCTATTTTTTTATAAATGACTCCAGGGAAGCATTAAAATTTTCTGCATTCGCCACACTATTATGCCTTTTTATTTTTGGATATTTCAAAAGTAAAATTACAGGTATCCCTGCCTTCCGCGGTGCAGTTAAAGTGATGATGATTGGCGCACTCGCTGCCGGTGCTGCTTATGGAGTAGCATTACTTTTTAAGTAGGTTAAACTGCGCGAATCCCGCATCGTATTTTTACAGTATAAATCACTATTCATTGGGCAACTTTACTCAATTTTTCTATTAGGGGTAATATTTGTTTTTACCCCACGTTTATTATATGCAAAAGCGCAGCTAACCCTAACTTTCGGCGCTATTCAAAAAAAGCTAACAGTTTCAAAGTAAGCTTCCATCTCATGTTATTCATAACTGCAAGGTGTAAACGAAAAGAAACAAGAATAATAAACGAATTATATTAATTGAAAAACCAAACAAAATGAAAAGCCAGATTTTTACTTCCAAAAGCCGTGCTTTAGTACTAGGAATTATTTCAATTTTATTTGTAGGTAGTACTTATGCGCAACAATCTTTAATTAGTGTAAATGGCTGGAATGCTTATGTCCATTTGCCATGGGATTATAATTCTAATCCTACACAAAAATATGCGACCATCATTTTTATTCCGGGCCTGGGTGAGGTTGGAACAAATGCTTCAGCCGTAATTTATAATGGACCAGGTGCATATATTGCACAAGGATGGAATGGAAATGTAAAAGTTGGCATTGATAGTGTTAAGTTTATTGTTGTGAGTTTACAGCCACCAACTGCGTGGCCCAATTTTAGCAGCATTGACCAAAGAATTCAAACAATAAAATCAATGTTCCGAGTTGATAAAGAAAAACTTCATCTTACCGGATTATCAATGGGAGGTTGGGCAAGTATGTGTTATGTGACAGCTGACCCATTGGAAGGCCCATTCAATTATGCTTCGCAAATAGCAAGTGTAGTGAGCATTGAAGGTGTTACGGCAAGTGACAATGCACCATGGCCTCAAAAGTTTAATAACATGGCATTATATGGTGGTAAAATGCTCAACTTTGAGCAGATAAATGATTACCGCAAAGGAGATATAGCAGTAGCTCAGATGAATACAGCAAAAAGCGGAACAGCCCAGTATATTGAAACAAATTATAGTGGTGGTGGACATTGCTGTTGGGAACAATTTTATGGTGGCAATGGTAATCAACCAAACAAATTTCTTCTCGAAGGCGTTAACCAGAATATATATGAATGGATAGCGCGCAACCCGCAGAAAACTCAAAGTGCTTTACCTGTTACGCTTCAGAATTTCAGTGTTCGTAACGTAAATGAGAATATACACCTGCAGTGGGCTACTTCGTTTGAAAAAAATAGTAATTATTTCGAAATTCAACGGAGCACCGATGGAACTAATTTTTCACAAATAGGTGTGATTTATTCATCCGGAAATTCTACGATGACCAATAATTATAATTTTAATGATAAGCAACCATCAAAGGGGATCAATTATTATCGTTTGGCATCTGTAGATATTGATGGCAAAACAAGTCTAAGTAAAATTGTAACAGTAAATGTGAAAGTTGCACACAGCTTTAATCTTTCTCTGGTACATCTTAATAAAGAAGTAAATCAATTATCGCTCACAATCAATAGTGACAAGCCTCAAAATATAAGAGCCACAATAATGGATGCAGTTGGCCGCGTTTATTTTTCATCAGCGTTAAAAATTAATACAGGTCTTAATTCAATTTCAAAAGAATTGTCTAACATCGGCAAAGGTGTCTACTTTTTAAAAGTAGCAACCGGAGATGAGTTAATTACAACTCCATTGCTTGCTGATTAGGCAGATGTTGAAACTTTAATGGATAGTGAATTTTGAATTTGGATAATCGGGCTGCCTTTCGGGGCAGTCTTTTTTATGTAGCAATAGTGTTGATGTCATGCTTTGTATCCTGAGAAATATTTTTCATTGTCCACTTAATATTTCTGCTAAAAGGATGTTGCCTTACAAGGCAATCATGTTTATGGCAAATTGAGCAGCTTTGCGGTACGCATGCATCTGAATGCACAAATAGTTCAATAGTTTCATGAAATTGTGTTTTTATAATTTCACTAAGGAGTTCTATTTCATAATGGGCCTCCTTCACATTAAGATACCATGGCACAGTTAGATGACAGTCGCAGTGTAGCCTGCTGCCATATTTAATAATTCGCAAGTTGTGTAAATCTATCCAGTTTTCCCTCCGGTTTTCATTTAACAATTTTACAATATTTTCCAGGAGTTTTACATCTGCCTCATCCATAATACCTGCAATGGATGTACGGATGATTTTATAACCGGTGTAAATAATAAAAATAGATACGAGCGCGGCTAAGACACTATCAATAAACCATAAATGTGTAAGGTATATTAATAATAAACCACAAATTATTGCGATTGTAGACCATGTATCGGTAATTAAATGTTTGCCTGAAGCGATCAATTGAAGGGAATTATTTTTGCGTCCTCTGTTTAAACAAATTTTCCCTGCCAAATAATTAATAATTGCTGTAATACTAATCAGCAGAATTCCAACGTCAACTTTTATAATTTGGTGAGCTATAAAAAGATGCTTGATTGCGCTGTAGAAAATAAATACACCAGCTAACATCACCATTGTTCCTTCTACTGCCGCAGAGATAAATTCCACTTTTCCATGGCCATATGGATGATCCTGGTCTTTTGGCTTTCCACTTACATATAAACTGTAGAGACCCAGGGCTCCGGCGATAATATTCACAGTACTCTCCAAAGCATCCGTAAGAATAGATAGTGACCCTGTTATAAACCAGGCAAAGATCTTTACAAGAAATAAAAGTACCGCGATTAAAAGAATAATCTTTTGAAGTCGTGTATTCTCTTTAGAAACTGTCAATAATTTTTCACGCAATTTACATTTATAATCATTATTCATTTGGATTAGGCGATATATTATTGGTCTGGAAGATTGGCTGCTGCTTTTACATTCTGGCAAAAAGAGGGCATGAGATCTTGGGTTGATGAGCACTTGCCTTCCACATAATTTTACAGATTCAATAAAGAGCAACCATTAAATTTGCTTATGCGCAAGACTTTAAACATACTTTCAAATTCACTAAGACTTACTTTTCAGGAATTGGTGGTTAATAAGTTGCGCACTTCTTTGTCACTAATCGGAATATCATTTGGAATTTTTTGTATAATTGGAGTTTTGGCCACAGTTAATAGCCTGGAGATGAATGTTCAAAATCAAATTAAAAGCCTCGGAACGAATACTATATATATTGATAAATGGGACTACAATGGCGGCCCGGATTATCCTTGGTGGAAATTTGTAAATCGACCTGTACCTAAATATGAGGAAGTAAGTTTCATAAAGGAAAGAAGCAGACTTGCTGCTAACGTTTCCTTTCAAATAGATTCGAGAGTAGCGGTTCAATTTGATTCTTATGCGCTCCAGGGTGTATCACTATCTGGATTTACTGAGGAAGAAAATGAAATACAGCCAATTACCCTTGCCTATGGCAGATTTTTTTCAGGTAATGAATTTTTATCCGGAAGCCCCGTTAGTATTTTAGGTTACGAAAATGCTGAAAGCCTGTTTGGTAATGCCTCTTTTGCAATCGGAAAGGTTATAAAAGTAAATGATAATAAGGCAACTATTATCGGTGTTATAAAAAAAATGGGTTCCGGGTTTATTAATTTCCAGGATTATGATCAAAGTATTATGGTGCCCTACAGGTTTGCCCGCCAAATAGTAAGTGAAGAAAATAGCAGCCCGAAAATATTAGTGAAAGGAAAAGAAAATGTTTCATCCGCTGCGTTAGCAGACGAGCTGGAAGGTGTGATGCGAAGCATAAGAAAATTAAGCCCTACACAAGCAGATAATTTTACATTAAATCAAATTTCAAGTTTTAGTGATAAAGTAGGCTCTTTATTTTCCAGCATTAATTTGGGTGGATGGGCTATCGGCTTATTAAGCCTGGTAGTAGGTGCATTTGGCATTGCTAATATTATGTTTGTTACCGTTAAAGAACGTACCTCCATAATTGGCTTGAAAAAAGCTATAGGTGCAAAGAAGAGAAGTATATTATTAGAGTTTCTCTTAGAGGCGGCGATCATTTGTATCCTCGGAGGAATAATAGGTCTTCTTCTTGTTTATCTGCTAACGGTAATTCTTACCAATGTATTTAATTTCCCTGTCTACATTTCTACAGGCATACTTTTTCTGGCTATCTCCATTTGTATTTTGATCGGAATAATTTCAGGATTAATACCTGCAATTTCAGCTTCGAAACTAGATCCTGTTGTGGCTATCCGCTCATAATAAAATATCTACCGAAATTAAAATTATATTTGGCAATGGCCCTCATACTTGCAATAGAGTCTTCATGTGATGAAACAGCGTCCGCAGTAAGTAAGGATAATTTCATATTGAGCAATGTAATATACAGTCAGCAAGTACACGCTCAATATGGAGGAGTGGTGCCGGAGTTAGCCAGCAGGGCTCATTTACAAGCTATCGTTCCTGTAGTTGATGAAGCTTTAAAAAAGGCCGGAACCAGGATGGAGGAAATAGATGCTTTTGCATTTACTCAATCGCCTGGTCTAATTGGAGCTTTGATGGTAGGTACTGGTTTTGCAAAATCACTTGCGCTTGCGTTTAATAAACCCTTAATCGCTGTTCAACATTTGCATGCGCATGTATTAGCTAATATGATAAAAATAGCTGAGCAACCTGTTCCCTCTTTTCCTTTTCTGTGCCTCACAGTAAGCGGAGGACATACTCAAATAATTCAATGTAGTTCTCCGCTTCAATTAAAATTACTCGGGCAAACATTGGATGATGCTGCTGGAGAAGCATTTGACAAAGCTGCAAAAATAATCGGATTGCCTTACCCCGGCGGGCCTTTGATTGATAAATATGCAAGAGATGGCGATGCTAAGGCATTCCAATTTCCTGAGCCAAAAGTTCCCGGATTAAATTTTAGTTTTAGCGGGTTGAAAACGGCATTTCTTTATTTTATCAGGGATGCACAATTGAAAGATGAAAAATTTATCCAAAAAAATTTAAATAACATCTGTGCTTCTATTCAGGATCGGATAAATACAATTCTATTAAATAAACTTCAAATCGCGGCTGAACAAACAGGAATTAAAACAATTTGTATTGCCGGTGGAGTAAGTGCAAATTCAGGTTTGAGAAATTCATTCCGGGAGTTAGGCAATCGTTTAGGATGGAATACTTTTATTCCGCCATTTGAATACTGTACCGATAATGCAGCTATGATTGCAGTTACAGGATACTATAAATACCTGGAAGGTGATTTTGCCTCTCTGTCTGTCACACCAAGCGCCAGATCTGTTTTTTCTTAATTATTTTATTTTGTCAAACTCTTTCTTTCGGTTTAAGCAATTTGTAATTCACCAGGATAAATGTGGAATGAAAGTGTGCACTGATTCTTGTTTATTTGGTGCATGGGTCGGGGATTACTTATATAAAAATGCGTTAGATCCTTCATATATCCTCGATGCCGGCTCGGGTACAGGATTGTTGTCCTTGATGCTCGCGCAAAAAACATCATCGCAAATTGACGCTATCGAAATGGAGAAAAACTCTTTTGATCAATCTCATGAAAACATTGGTGCTTCAATTTTTAAAGAACGTATCCAACTTTATTATGGGGATATGTTCACATTTCAATATCCACACAAATATGATATGATCGTATGTAACCCGCCATTTTTTATTGATCATTTAAAAAGTGTAAGTGTTAATAAGAGTAATGCAATGCATAACGATACAGGAAATTTCAAACAGATTTTTACATTAGCTGAAGATAATTTGACAAAAGATGGCATTCTCGCAATCATGGTTATGTACGATGATTTAGAAAAAATTATTTCCTGGGCAGGTAGCAAAAAATTGTTTCCTGCTAAAATTGCGACCATACAACATTCACCTATACACGAATCGTTTCGGGCATTTATTTTATTTGAAAAGAAAGAATTGGAATTGGTTTATGAGAATATTTGTATCCGGAATGAAGTCAATGAATACACTTCAGTTTTTCAAAATTTATTGTGTGATTATTATTTATGATGGGGTTTAAATAATTTATTTGGCGTAGTCGCTCATATATTCAAACTCTTTTGTCAATTTCCCTTCATTGGTTATGGTTGCTTTATCAATTATAGGGGAAGATTGCTTGATAAGATCATCCAATACAAACTTAATTAATTGTTCTCCGAAATATTGCGAAGCATCCCGTGGCAACTCATTGGGCAGATTGCCTACAGCCATCACATCTACTGATTCCTGAAGATAAGGCGCAGTTTTTTTTCCGGACAATCTGTTGACTCCATAAATAGGATTTTCTATTGTAACATCACCAAGATTGCATGGTACTGAACCATTTTCATCGTCTGATATATCGGCGATAATATTCATTTTCCAACCAGGATCTTTTAAATCTTCCCAGGAAAATAACCGGGGAATATTTTCTTCCCAGTAAACACCATTCAATAACACATCAGTAAATGGCAAATATTTATTAAAAATGGAATGATAGTTTTCCGGGCTTTTATGGAAACTTATCCTTTCATATTCATTATTTGAATCACGATAAAGATCGCCACCTTTCAGATGCACATATACAGGGTAGGGGAACATCTTTTCATTGTATTCCTCTTTTTCCACTTCATGAATTCCTAAAAGATTCATAATCTCCACTATACCATGCGCAACCCTGCCACTACCGGTTACAGCAATTTTTATTGGAGGTATTTTTAATCCGAAATAAGTATGAATAAGTTGCTGAAAACTGCGTTGTTTATAAACTCTTTCCAGAGAAAAAAGTTTTGTTCGGTTTCCATATGCCATTATGCCGTTATGCGCTCCAACTACGCCCGCGAAAAAACCAAAACCAATGAGCCTCTTTCCATCCTCATGTTCGAGACATTCGTAATCAATTAGTCTTATTTTTTTTCGGATCACTTCCTGTAAAAGCGACTTATTATAGGGCTGTAATTTTTTTGTGTGTGAAAAAAAAAGATAAGTTTTGCCATGCATGAGATGTTCTTTTGCCACTTCTTTTATTCCAAAAAGAATGTCGCAGGCTGAAAGGTCATCTTGCAAACTAATACCTGCAGCACGATATTCATCGTCTTTAAAACACCTTTTTTCAGATGGCTCCACTATAATCTTAATGGGATAATTTTCCTGGATCCATTTGCACTGTTTGGGTGTAAATGCTACCCTGTTATCTGCAGGTATTTTCGTTTCCTTAATTAGTCCTAATATCAAGTTGATATGTTTTCGGGCAATTCATTAATTAATTCGTTTTACCTGGCGGTAAAAATTCAAACTGAATGGAACAAAATTTAAAAAAGTGCCCGGGACTGGAATCGAACCAGCACATCCTTGCGAACGGCAGATTTTGAGTCTGCTGCGTCTACCAATTCCGCCACCCGGGC
>JBDTXP010000015.1:0-22264 GCA_040006135.1 Ginsengibacter sp.
TCATAAAAATCAAAAACAATTTCTGTCAGCGGCATTTCAAATGTAAGTTCAACACGTGTTGGCGTTAGATATCCCTGGTTCACGAGCATACCGCGCTTATTGATACACAGCGTCATGATATTGCCTATGTAATCCGGCTTGGTAATAATTTGTGCTTTAATATAAGGCTCAGTAATTTTTTCAATCCTGCTTGGGTCCGGCAATTGTGTTGGATTGTTAACAGTTATTTTATCACCCTTTGATGTGTAGGCAAAAAAACCAACGTTAGGCACAGTTGTGATTACCGTTTGATTGAATTCCCTTTCTAATCTTTCCTGGATGATCTCCATGTGCAGCATGCCGAGGAATCCGCATCGAAAGCCAAAACCCAATGCCTGTGAGGTTTCCAGCTCAAATGTAAGTGAGGCATCATTGAGTTGCAATTTTTCCATGCAATCGCGCAGCTCTTCAAATTCATCGGTATTGATAGGAAATATTCCGGCAAAAACCATGGGCTTTACTTCTTCAAAACCCTTAATAGATTCCTTGCAAGGATTTACAATCGTGGTAATTGTATCCCCTACTTTTACTTCTTTCGCATTTTTTATTCCGGTGATCACATAACCTACATCACCTGCCTTCACCTCCTGGCGTGGCGACATTCCTATTTTTAATATACCTACTTCATCAGCACCATATTCTTTTCCTGTGTTGGAAAATTTTATACGTTCGTTCTTTTTGAGTACTCCATTGAAAATCCGGTAATAAACTATTATCCCGCGAAAACTATTAAATACACTGTCGAAAATTAACGCCTGCAAAGGTGCATCATAACTGCCTTCAGGTGCAGGAATTTTGCGAATAATTGCAGTCAGTATTGCTTCGATCCCTACTCCTGTTTTTGCGCTTGCATGTAAAATATCTTCCTGTTTGCAGCCTATTAGTTCAATGATCTGGTCTTCCACCTCACCGATCATAGCGCCATCCATATCTATTTTATTAAGTACCGGGATTATTTCAAGATTATTATCGATTGCGAGGTAAAGATTAGAAATAGTTTGCGCCTGGATGCCCTGTGTAGCATCTACCAATAAAAGTGCGCCTTCGCATGCAGCCAGTGCCCTGCTTACTTCGTAGCTAAAATCCACGTGCCCGGGAGTATCAATCAGGTTCAAAACATATTCTGTTCCTTCAAAATTATAATTGATTTGAATAGCGTGACTTTTTATCGTAATTCCCTTTTCTCTCTCCAGGTCCATATTATCCAGCACCTGCGATTGCATTTCGCGATCAGTGATCGTATGCGTAAATTCCAGCAAACGATCAGCCAGCGTACTCTTGCCATGGTCAATATGCGCAATAATGCAAAAATTTCTGATATTTTTCATAAATGGCAGCGAAGATAAGAAAAAGCCAAAAGCCTTTGATAAATCAGATTTTGAAAACTTAATTTGTATTTTATTGACCAACTTATAAAATCACAGTTTAATAAAAAATTAATTTTTTAAAAGAAACGTTTAATTTGGTGGAATTAAGACTTGATTTTATACATTTCAAAAATGAAGAAGTTTCTTAGGGAATTAATTGCAGATCCTATAACTGGGGAAGATCTAATTGAAATAGAAAGTAATGGAAATAATTTTCTTTCTTCTGGGGGTATTTTGTATCCCATCACTGACGAGGTGCCCATTTTACTCTCCCTAAAAGAAAAAGAAATTTTGAATTCAAGTATTCATGCAAACTTCGATTATCAACAGCATTACCAGGAAGATGCATCCTATTTTAACTATTTTAAAGAACCTGAATCTGCAACTACCAGAGAAGAAATCAGGCGCTTACATCAGGCAATCATTCATCATATTCCTGAAAAAGCTGAAATAATTCTTGATGTAGGCTGTGGAAATGGCTGGGCTGCAAAACATTTTTTATCCAAAGGGAAAAAAGTAGTCTCAATGGATATTTCAATTACCAATCCCGTTAAAGTATTAAAAGAAAATCCAGGAGAGAACCACGCAGCCATAGTCGCGGATGCGTACAATATGCCTTTTAAAAAAAATACCTTTGATGCAATTGTTGCTTCTGAAATAATGGAACACGTTTATGATCCTAAACTTTTCATTTCCAACCTGATGGAAGTATTGAAACCTGGCGGCAAATTAGTGATCACCACTCCTTACGATGAAACAATTGAATATTTCATGTGTGTATATTGTAATAAACCAACTCCTAAAAATGCGCATCTTCATTCGTTCAATGAAAAAAATATCGCTGATTTTATTCCTAAAGAATATACAGATTATGAATTTGAAAAATTTTCAAATAAATATTTAGTACGATTGCGGCTTAATTTATTAATGTCTTTTCTTCCATTTACTTTATGGAAACTAAAAGATTCATTCGTCAATTCAATTTTTAAAAAACCCACGCGTTTTCTTATAGAATTGAATAAGAAATAATGTTTCCATAAATAAAAAGTGAAAAATTATTACTCAAAACTATAAACCGCTTGCTGTCCGAAAATTTTCCTGGTTGTTTCTGGGCAAAGTATTCCCGGTATTGATTCTATTTTTAATAACTATACTTTATTCAAGGAAACTAAATTTTGATGAATATGGAAAATTCCAGAGTGTGTGGATGTATGCCAACATTATAAACGTTATTATCAGTTTTGGCCTCTCTGCCATTATACTTTCCACTCCTTTAAATTTCCTCTTTTCATTTATAAAAAATAACAGGGAGCGGTTAAGCATCTTTTATTCTGTATTATGGATTACCGGGCTGACTGTATTATTTTTCTTTGCAAAAAATTTCAATACATCTCTAAAGTTTCTACTGATTGTATTTATAATCATCCAGAATATTACAACAATAGTGGAAACCCTACTGATAAAGCAACAGGGCGAAAAGGCATCCTTTGTAATAAATTCCTTCTATTCATTACTGTTCCTGGGTTGGCATGTGTATGTTCTTTGGATCAATTACTCTCTCGCATTTCTCATTATAGGAGTTTGTATTCTTACGGTCTTGAAATTAATTGCTATGATCCTGGTCCCAGCCAAAAAAGAATTTTATGAGGACACTATTGAGCAAAAACATTTCCTAAGCCATTGGGCTTACCTCGGAATCAATGATGCCTTAGGAGTAATTTCAAAATGGATGGATAAAATCTTTTTACTTTACCTGCTTACTGCCACTGATTTTGCAATCTTTTTCAATGGCTCTTTTGAAATCCCGTTATTCGGATTATTAATAAGTGTAGCAGGAAGTTTTTTATCAATTGAAATATCCGGCAACATCCGGATGACAGACAAAATAAAAAAGCTTTTCATGGAAAATTTCAATATGCTCTCATCTATTGTGTTTCCATTATTTTTCTTCCTCTTTTTTTTCCGTGAGGAACTTTTTTCATTAGCATTCAAAAATAAGTACGATGCATCCCTACCAATATTTGCTATAAGCATTTTTATTCTTCCTCTCAGGATCAATAATTACAGTGTGATTCTGCAATGCTTTTCACAGGGAAAAAGAATTTTATGGGGATCCGTGCTTGACATTGGCATCGCACTGACTTTAATGATATCACTATATCCCTCTATGGGCACAAAGGGAATTGCGCTTGCCGTAGTAATAGCAACTTATTGCCAGGCATTTTTTTATTTATGGTATTCCTCTAAAATACTCAAAATTTCAATATTTCAGATTTTGCCTTTACAAAGATTAGTCTTGAAATTGCTTATTATATTTTCATTGTATTTTAGTTTATCTTTTATTTTATCAGGAGTAGAACTAAAATTAAAATTAGCAATTAGCTTTATTTCTACAGTGATAATAATTATGATAGGAATAATAAAATACCTAAGATTTTTTTTAAAAACGAAGACGAGCCTCTGAATTTTTTAAAAAAAATTCCTTATGATGGAAATACAATATTGACATTTCTCTTAACAAATTTTCAGCAACTCCTCATATTTTAAATACGCTCCTATTTCTAATTCAAAATACAAATACATTTACACCACTTTATAAATCTGCTTTGCATAAAATCTCGATAAATAAAATTTAAAACTCTAGCCTGATGGAAAGTGCCTATAATTTGATTAGTGATAAATTAATTCTTTGGTGGGAAAAGCTTATCCGACTCCTACCTAATATTGCTCTCGCTATTATCATACTATTTATTGGATTTTTTATTACAAAATGGCTCAGAAAGGTTATTAAAAAAGTTTCCCGCTCTTTGGTAGATAATCCGACAATCCAAAATCTTTTTACCAACCTGATTTACATTGCATTATTATTGATCGTTTTATTTGCAGCGCTCACGGTCCTCAATCTCTCTACAGCCGTCACTTCCATACTCGGTGCGGCAGGCCTGTTAGGATTTGCATTTGCGTTTGCCTTCCAGGATATAGCAGCTAATTTTATGTCCGGAATTTTCATTTCGCTCCGGAAACCTTTACACGTAAAGGATATTGTAAAACTTAATGAATATATGGGTGAAGTAATAGAAATAAATATGCGCGATACAATCCTAAAAACTTTCCAGGGACAAATGGTGATCATTCCAAATAAAATGGTATTGCAAAACCCGATAGAAAATTATACACTTTTGGGCAAAAGAAGAATGGATTTAGTCGTAGGTGTTTCTTACGGTGATGATCTTGTAAAAGTAAAGCAGGTAACACTCGATGCTGTTAAAAATATTGATGGACTTACGGATGATCCTTCTACATTATTTTTCAACAAATTTGATGGCAGTTCTATTAATTTTGTCCTGAGGCTATGGGTGAATACCGCGCACCAGGTAGAATTCTTGCAGGTGCAAAGTGACGCGATCATTAATATAAAAGCAGCTTTCGATAAAAATAATATTTCAATCCCTTTTCCTATCACGACTCTGGATTATGGAATTAAAGGTGGTGTTTCGCTTGCCGACGTGAATGAGAAAAAAGCAGCTAAAGCCTAATCAAGTTTTTTAAATTGTAATTGCTCTTTACCTTTTCCCAGGTACAATTTTAAGCCTTCAATCCGGTATTCAAAAGTAGCATTTGATAAAATTTTTAAGAACCGGTTCTCAACTTTTAAATCCGGGCATGCACGCATCGTAGTAGCCATTTTATCAAAAGCAATTGTTTTATCTGTGATTAAAATATTGCCGGTAAACCTGTTGCAACCACCAAAGCCATAAACTTTTTTAGTAGTTATTTGAAGATCTAATGTAGGCATACCTTTCTTCAAATCTTCTACTGTTAAGGCATTGCCGCCAATTCCTGTTAAGCCCCAAATATCATTGAGCCGGTAATTGCCTATAAAATTGCCACATCCATCATATTCCCTCTCTGTATCTGCATGTTTTTTTACCCTGATGGAAACCTGGTAATCACTTTCCATACCCGACATACTATTGATACATTTTCTTTTCGAAATTTGCACTGATAACTCACCGCTATCAGTCGCGGCGCGATACCGCGTAACATTAGCATCAGCTGCATTTTCTCCTTCTACAAATGGTGTAATAATTTCATACCCATCAGGAGTATTAAAGTGCATTGATTTACCAAAAATGATTTCCAAAGACCAGAAAGGTTCATTTCCAGTGGCAGCAAAATTTACTCCCCGTTCCGATTGATGAATCCAATTTCCTTCAGGTATAATTGCCTTTGGGTATAGCACATAATTTTCTGACAATGAACCGTGAATCATATGGCCATTTTGATCAAGCATACGCAAGCTTTTATCCTCAATTAAATATTTCATTTCTGTTTTTGATCCACTTGAAAGTATTAACCTTCCCTGGGAAGAAATACTCCAACGTCCATCTTCTACAAATGGATTTACATTTTTTCCTTCATAGATCATCGTGCCTTCATAAGATTGATTATTCCTAAGGGTCAACTGGTATCGAATTCCACTGCAATCTGCGCATGGTAAATATCCTTCCCATTGTGTGGCCTTCATTAAATACATTAATGAATCAACATTTGCAGGTTTAATTTTTTCAACCGTAACCTTTTTGGATGGTGTACAGGCACAAAATAAAAGCGCAATAATTATATATTTAAACATTGGTTCAAATTTGATTAGTAATGATCTCTTGAGGCTAATAGATACAGGTCTAAACAAAAAGGTTGCCACTGTAGACTTGCTATTTTGATTATTGCTTTTTACTTAACATTAATTTTCCTAAGCCAATTAAAATCGCAGATATGAAAATAAAAAAGAGCAAGAGAAAAACACTATTGATCATTACCTTTTGAATACCTAGCTGATTAACATCTACAAACGGATAAGGGTAATACCCGGAAACTCTTCCCCGAATTAATATAAAAACCAGGTAAACCAAAGGATATGACAGCCAGGAGAAAATTGATTTCCATTTTAGGAGATCAGCATTTTGATATAAAAACCAAAAAATAAGTACTGCCGCAGGAATTAGTGTATGTAACAATTCATCCACCCACATTTGAAGTCCCTGCGGATGCCACAATGATCTCAACACTACCTGGTAAACCAGCCCTACGACCAGTATATAAACAGTAATGGCAGTAAGATTTTCATTTCGTTTATGCGTGAATGTAGTATGATTATTCTGTCGAAATAAAAGCCGCGTGAAATATATTGCAACAATTAAATTACTAAGGATAGTGAAAAAACTAAAATACCTGACAACGGTTTCAGACACAGGTGCTATACGATTTTGCACCATTAATACAAATTGTGCAATCAAAGCAAACCAACCTGCCAAAAATATAATTAGAATAAAAGATCTTTTCACTGGTAATCTTTATTTAAATTGAAGTTATATTATCCTGCCAACTATCTGTCTTGCTTGCCAGTTCCGATTTTTTGGAAAGTTTGTCAAACGGCATAAATCATCAATCAAAAACTTATGCTTACAAACACTTTCAGGTAGTGCTCGGAAGCCACTACCAGTCGGCAAATGCTGTAAAGTATTTCAAAAATTAAAATTATGCTTCAACATAACTTTCTATCGGTTCACAAGTGCAAATCAAATTCCGATCGCCGTATGTATTATTTACCCTGCTTACAGCGGGCCAGAATTTATTTTCCCTTAAATAATGTAAAGGAAATGCTGCATCACTGCGTGAATATGCATGACTCCATTCATCTGCAGTAATTGTTTCTAAAGTATGCGGTGCGTTTTTAAGCACATTATCTTTCTTATCTGCTTCGCCACTTTCAACGCTTTTTATTTCTCCATAAATTGAATTTAAGGCTTCACAAAATTTATCCAGCTCTTCTTTATTTTCACTCTCTGTAGGTTCTATCATGATGGTGCCGGCAACAGGGAAGCTAAGTGTGGGCGCATGAAAGCCATAATCCATTAATCTTTTCGCCACATCTTCTGCTTCTATTCCTACACTCTTGTAAGGACGCAGGTCTACGATAAATTCGTGCGCACAAGTACCTCCCTTTCCGGTAAAAAGGATTTTAAAATTCTCTTTTAATTTGGCCTTCATGTAATTGGCATTTAAAATAGCATATTCAGTAGCAGCTTTCAAACCTTTCTCACCAAGCATTTTTATATACGCATAACTAATTAGCAAAATACTCGCAGAACCAAATGGTGCAGCACTTACATCACCTTTATCATTGCTACCGGGTAAAAAAGGCGCAAGCTTTTCATTTACACAAATCGGCCCCATTCCCGGACCGCCGCCACCATGAGGTATTGCAAAAGTTTTATGAAGATTTAAGTGGCAAACATCTGCACCAATAAAACCGGGCGATGTATAACCCACCTGCGCATTCATGTTAGCGCCATCCATATAAACCAAACCACCATTTTCATGAATGATATCACATATCTCTTTAATTCCTTCTTCAAATACTCCATGTGTAGAAGGATATGTAACCATGAGACCCGCCAAAGATTCTTTATTTTTTTCTGCCTGAGTCCTCAGGTCTTCAATATCAATATTTCCCTGTTCGTCACATTTCGTCACGACCACCTTCATGCCCGCCATTACTGCGCTTGCGGGGTTGGTGCCATGGGCACTTATTGGAATTAATATTACATTTCTTTTCTCATCATTCTTGCTTTCATGATAACGTTTAATCGCAAGCAAACCGGCAAACTCACCTTGCGCACCACTATTGGGCTGCAGGCTGCATTTAGAAAAGCCAGTGATCGTGCTCAACAATTTTTCAAGGTCATTAATAATATAATTATAACCCTCTGTCTGTGATGCAGGAGCAAAAGGATGGATATTTGCAAATTCAGGCCAGCTTACAGGAATGAGTTCTGTAGCAGCATTCAGTTTCATAGTGCATGATCCCAATGCAATCATAGAATGTACAAGAGAAAGATCTTTATTTTCCAACTTTTTTAAATACCGCATCATTTCAGTCTCACTGTGGTATTTATTAAAAACAGGATGTAATAAGAAAGTAGAAGATCTCGCCAAATCGCCCGGAATATTTTTTAATTCAGCTTTATCATTTTTTTTATTACCGGCGCTTCCTTCTTTTAATTTATTGAATAGGTCAGCGATATCCTGAACGTCCTGCCTGCTCGTCGTTTCATCGAGAGAAATAGTTATGAGTTCAGATGAAGGATAGTAAAAATTCATGTTAGCTGCCTGGGACGTTTTATTAACTTCTGCAGTATCCTTTACCTTGATCGTTATGGTATCAAAAAACGTATTGTTGATAATTTCAAATCCATTTTTTGATAATTTATTTGCCAATTCGCTGGTTAATAAATGAGTTCTTTTAGCAATATTTTTCAATCCTTCCGATCCATGATAAACTGCATACATCGCAGCCATATTAGCTAATAATGCCTGTGCTGTACAAATGTTCGAAGTGGCTTTCTCACGCCGTATATGTTGTTCGCGCGTTTGCAATGCCATTCTCAATGCACGATTATCATTCGCATCTATACTCACACCAATAATGCGACCCGGAATATTTCTTTTAAATTCATCCTTGGTTGCAAAAAATGCTGCATGTGGTCCACCATAGCCCATTGGAACACCAAAGCGTTGGGAAGATCCAATAGCTACATCTGCACCAAGTTCACCGGGAGCTTTTAAAAGTGTAAGCGCTAAAAGATCGGTAGCCATCACCACCATTGCATTTACGCCATGTGCCTTTTCAATAAAAGAATTATAATCTTCAATACTTCCTTCACTATTAGGGTACTGAACTATCGCACCAAAATAAGTGTCATCCAGATCTGCATTTTTATAATCACCAAACACTAACTCAATTCCTACAGGTTTTGCACGGGTAATTAGTATGTCCTTGGTTTGATTGAATATTTTTTCATCTACGAAAAACTTACCCGAAGTAATGTGGTCTGTATTTTTATTTTTATGATTGAAAAGCATGGCCATTGCTTCTGCAGCAGCAGTTCCCTCATCAAGCAGACTTGCATTTGCTACCGGCAAAGCGGTAAGATCGCTAACCATCGTTTGAAAATTCAACAAACTTTCCAATCTTCCCTGTGCGATTTCTGCCTGGTAAGGTGTGTATTGTGTATACCATCCCGGGTTTTCAAAAAGGCTCCTTAGGATTACAGAAGGTACAATAGTTCCATAATAGCCATGGCCGATGTAGGATTTAAAAACTTTATTTTTTTTCGCGATTTGGTCGAGAAATTTCAAATACTCAAATTCACTCATTGAATCTCCTATTGGCATTAATGCATCCTCAGAAATACGAATACCTTTTGGTATTGTTTTATCAATTAGTGAATCCAGGCTATCTACTCCTATCGCGGAGAGCATTTCCTTGGTTTCACCTGGATCGGGGCCTATATGCCTCGTAGAAAATTCATTTGATTCTTGTTCAAAAAGGTCCATTTTATAGAAAATTTATAAGTCTATTTACGAAATTCAGGCGCAAAGTTACAATTGAAATTTTACATTTTTTATTGTAATATGGCTGCTCAAATGAATTACATTTACGCAATTTGAACCTACTTTTTATTTGAATTATCCATGGATAGCGAAGACCATCTATTAGAGAATTGGGAGAACAAATCAGCCTTAAATCAAAAAAAGTATAAAAACTTTCTCGCCCGGGCAGATAAAAATAAAACACTTAAAAAACTTCCTACGTTGCACAATGAGGCATTTGAGAAAATAGATTGCCTTAAATGTGCGAATTGTTGCCGTAATTATTCTCCACGTTTTAAAACCCCCGATATCAAGCGAATATCGAAACATTTGAAAATGAAGGAAGGTGATTTTATTGATACTTATTTACACCTCGATGAAGATGGAGATTATGTAACCAAAACCTCTCCTTGCCCGTTTTTAGGAGATGATAACTATTGTAATATTTATGAAAACAGGCCATCAGATTGCCACCGGTTTCCCTATACTGATGAGGATGTGTTTATAAAGAGGCCGGCCATCACGTTAAAGAATTCAACTTTTTGTCCGATCGCATATTATGTATTGGAAAAACTTATTGAAGAAAGACCGACTAACTAATTAAAAATGATAGCATTAATTTTACATACATTCTTCCTAAAATATTAATTTCTTTAAATTTTAAATATGAATATCAACATTGATAAAGATTCCATCGCTTCCAGGTTTATGCGCTATGTTCAGATTGACACGCAAAGTGACCCACAAAGCGGTAAGCATCCATCAACAGAAAAACAAAAAGATCTCTCCAAGGTATTGCTTAATGAATTAAAAGAAATAGGCATTGAAAATGCTGAAATGGATTCATTTGGATATGTATACGCGACCATTACAGCAAATGTTGATAAAGAAAATATACCGGTCATTTGCTTTTGCAGCCATGTTGATACAGCTCCTGATTGCAGCGGAACTAATGTGAAACCAATACTTCATAAAAATTATGATGGGAATGAAATTGTGTTGCCAGATGACATTACACAAAAATTATCTACTGTAAATCATCCCTATTTAAAAAATCATATTAATGGAGATGTTATTACTGCCAGCGGAAATACACTCCTTGGCGCAGATGATAAAAGTGGCGTGGCTGCCATAATGGAAGCGGCCGGTTATTTAATGAGCCATCCTGAAATAAAACATGGCGAAATAAAAATATTATTCACACCTGATGAAGAAATTGGTGAAGGCACCGCAAAGCTGGATATGAAAAAGTTAGGTGCTGATTTCGGATACACACTTGATGGTGGTGAAGCAGGAAGTCTTGAAGACGAAACCTTCAGCGCGGATGCTGTTACAATAATTATAAATGGGGTAATTGCTCACCCTGGTTATGCAAAAAATAAGTTGGTGAATGCCATTAAGGTAGCCGCGGAAATATTACACGCTTTGCCTACCAATGAATGGTCGCCGGAAACAACAGAAAAAATGGAAGGCTTTGTGCATCCTACACGATTCGAAGGGATTGCAGAAAAAGCGACACTTGAATTTATCGTCAGGGATTTTGATGATGCTGAATTGGTAAAGCATGGCGAGAAATTGAAACAGATTGCAGAAGATGTTGTGGATCACTATGCAGGCGCTTCTATGCAATTTTCCATAAAAGAGCAGTATAGAAATATGAAAAAGATATTAGAGCAACATCCGCAGGTAGCTGCATACGCTGCCGAAGCGATAAATCGTGCCGGTCTGGATGTAACGACAGAAAGTATTCGCGGCGGCACAGATGGCAGCAGACTAAGCTATATGGGTCTACCTTGCCCAAACCTTTTCACCGGCATGCAGGGCATTCACTCAAAGCAAGAATGGATAGGCGTAAATGATATGGCCAAAGCTGCAGAAACTATCGTTCACCTTTGTATGATCTGGGAAGAAAAATCATAATTTGTATTCCAATTATCTTTATCATATCTATTTGTAAGTTTATATAATTCATCTGAAAAAAATTCCTTTGATATATACAACGAACTAAAATGGGAAATATGAGAATAATTTCTTTATTAATTTTTTCTTTACTTTTTACGGCAGCACAAAGTCAAATCACGGAAAACAATGCAAATCAAGTTATTCAAAATGTATCCAATAAATTAAATGGTTTGCAAAGTATAAGCTATGATCTCAAAAGAGAACTCAACTACCCTTCAGAAGATTATCACGTAACTTCTGAATGGCATGAATATTTAGAATTTTTAAATATAGGCCCATTAAACTTTAAATATCAAATTAAAGATGTATCAGGAAAACAAATATTTAATGGTACGGAGAAATTTGATTTAGAGGACAAAACAAAATCAATTCAAATGGATGACCACCCGACCCGTGAATCGTTTGAAAATGTTTCTGCATTTTATAATTCCATTTTTACACTTAGGAATATTCTGCCAGAAATAATTAATGATAAGTCAGTTATGACAACTCTTAGAGACACGACGTTTGATAATAAACTTAATTATGTAATTACTATTAGCATCGGCAAAAGGAGAATAAAAAATTCAGGTAACGGCTTTGATGCAGTGAAGTTCAATTCTGTTTATAAAATAATAATTGATAAAGTGCTTTATTTGCCTTTAGAAATTTTGCAACCTTTTAATAAAGCAGATTTTATAAAAACGAGTTTTTTAAATATAAATGTAAATCCAGAACCTCCTTCTGAATATTCATGGTTTTACTCAACTTATACCAAGGAATATAAACCCGCAATCACACAAGATATATCACAACTAATACCTGTTGGTTCTATAGCACCAGATTGGACACTTTCTCTTTATAATGAAAATGAAAATATTTCTCTTTCCAAATTAAAAGGAAGTATTGTTTTACTTGACTTTTGGTTTAAGAACTGCGGAGGCTGCATAGAAAGCGTTCCACATTTAAATTCTATACGTAATAAATTTAAAAATCAAAAATTTGAAATCTTAGGAATCAATATTTATGATACTCCAAAAGAAATAAGCCTATTTTGCAACAGGCACAAAACAGAATACAAAGTCCTGATGAATGGGAAAGAAGTTGCGGAAAAATATGGAGCCTTCGAATACCCAACCGTTATTCTTATTGACAAAAATGGGAAAGTGATTTACTCAGGCAACTTTATAGAATCAAAAATTGAAGACTTAATTACAGCAGCTTTATAAATTTTAGTCATGCCATTTTACAAACAAGATAAGCCATTCAGAGTTCCAACTACGGATGGGAAATTGATCGAAGAGCATTTTGGAAATGCTACCACTAAGGATGAAAACATGAGTATTGCCCACATGGTAGCTCCTCCAGGCTGGAGTGAGCCATTTCAAAATCCCGAGTTTGATGAATACACATTGGTAAGCAGGGGTAAAAAAATGTTTGAAGTAGATGGCGAAAAAATTATTGTAGATGCAGGCCAAAGTATCCTCATCAAAAAAGGGAGCCGGGTGCGTTATTCAAATCCATTTGATAAAGAATGTGAATATTGGAGTGTGTGCCTGCCTGCATTTTCATTTGAAAAGGTGAATCGGGAGGAGAAGGATTAAATATGCACCTCTAAATAATGAGGAAAAAATACGCTAGATTTAATGATTCTATATCCTATTTTATTGGTCGTATAAAAACGTATATTTGTACTACTAAATTATTTCTTATGACACAGAAAGTGACCTTACTCCTGAAAGGTGAGAATGTAAATTTTGGTAAGACAATCGCAAAAAAAAGGAACACGAGTTTATCAAGAATGGTTGACGGGTATCTTGACATTATAAAAAAGATAGACAATAGAATGAAAGGAGAAAAGCTGGATCCTTTTGTAAAAAAATTTAGCGGCCTCATAAGTACAGGAAAAAACGAGGATAAAAATTCCATATTCTAATATTTCAGATGCAGAATAAAATTTTTTTCGATGCAAATATTTTAATTGATTTAATGAATGAAAGCAATGAACTGAACCAGGAGATCACCTATTTATTCAATTCAGTTAGAAAACAAAGATACTTGCTCTACTGCTCTCCCACTACTTTCGCTATCACGTATTTCTTTTTAGGAAAATCTATAAAAAATAAAACCCGGCTCAACAAAGTATCAAGAGAATTTTTTGCTGAATTTGATTTTACTTCAGAAAATAATCTCATAATTCGAAGTGCAATGAATTCGGATTTTAGAGATTTAGAGGATGCGCTGCAATTCTTTTCTGCCAAAGACTCCGAAATAGATATTATTATAACCAAGAACTTTTTTGATTATGAACATTCCTCAATACCAGTTTACCATCCTTTGGAATTCATAAACAGATTTCTACTATGAATTTGAATAATTGAACTTTAACCAATTTCTGATTGCAGATCAAACAAAACAAGCCATAACAAAACTATTCAACCATTTAACATTTAAGTTAAAATTCCCACGACAAATTTTTTATTGAGTAAATAGCATAATTACTTTTTACATTTGTTTCCAAACCCATTATAAATGTATTTATATTTTCTGCAAATAGATTCCAGTGCCATAACTCATGCTGCTTCTCCAAAGGTTCAAAATTTATGGGAAGTTCTGGTAAGCGGTGGTGTGATTATGATACCTCTTGCAATACTGTTTTTGGGAGCACTTTATTTTTTCTTCGAAAGATTGATTGCGATTAACCGTGCTTCTAAACTGGACAATAATTTCATGCGCATCATTCGTGATCATATTGTTTCAGGAAATGTAACCGCAGCAAGAAGTTTTTCAAAAAATAATGATGCGCCAGTCGCAAGGATGATCGACAAAGGCATTCAAAGAATAGGTAAACCAATTGACGCTATTGAAAAAAGTATGGATAATGTAGGAGCCTTGGAATTATATAAACTGGAAAAAAATCTTAGCATTATAAGTATTGTAGCCCGCATTGCACCATTGTTTGGATTCCTGGGCACTATCATAGGAATGCTCGCACTTTTCAAAGGAATAGCTGCCAGCACAGAATATACTCCCAATACGATAGCAGATGGCATTTATATAAAAATGATCACCTCTGCAACAGGTTTGATCATCGGTATATTAGCGTATATTGGTCACAGTTACCTGGCAGCACAGATAAACAGGATTGAGAATAAAATGGAGATTGCCAGTGCGGAATTCGCTGATATTTTGCAGGAACCAACAAAATAGTATAATTAAATAATAGTTATTGAACGATTGATATTCAAAATCAATTTTAAGAATATCATTTATAATTTAAAATTCAACATTTAAAATAATTATCTCTTGAGTATTAGGAAAAAATTTAAAAGTGATGATTCGGAGCTGGATACTGGTCCTTTGAATGATATTCTTTTTATCCTGATGTTTTTCTTTCTGATCATATCTACCATGGCTAACCCTAATGTGATCAAAGTAAGTAATCCCCGTGCTTCAAGCGATGCAAAGGCGAAGCAAAGCGTGATTGTAAGTATTGATAAAAACAAAGAAATTTTCCTTGGCCAGCAAAAAATAGTCTTTGATTCTCTGGAACCACTTTTAAGAAGCCAGTTGAAAATAACCGACACCATTAATAAACCAGCAGTGGTTATTAATGCCGACTCCGTCGTTAGCTGGGGTGACATTGTAAGAATAATGCAGGTGGCGAAAAAGCTTGGCGCTACAACTTCAGCTTCAGTAAGTTCTAAGTAAGTGTTGCCCGGATCATTCTTTCTTTTCCGTAGAAATCATTTTTTATCCAAGCTGTAAAGCTTTGGCTTTTAAATATTAACGCAACTTCCTCTGCATATTTTTCATTTAACTCCACATAGATCTTTCCATTTTTATTAAGATGCGTTTTAGCAAATAAGGCAATTTTTTTATAAAAAATAAAGGGGTCATTATTATCAACAAAGAGCGCAACAGCTGGCTCAAAATCTCTTACATTTTTAGGCATATCCTGCAATTGGTCAAAAGGAATGTATGGAGGATTACTAACGATAATATCATAATCACCTAATGCTTTCCAGCTATTTTCATTTAAAAAATCTAATTGGATAAACTCGATTTTCGCATTTAAATTCTCTGCATTTTGCATCGCAACCTTAAGCGCATCGTGGCTTACATCTAATGAGGTAACTTTTGATAAAGGCATTTCTAGTTTAATAGAAATGGGTATGCATCCACTACCGGTACCGATTTCAAGAAAATTCAAAGTATTTTGATTCGATGTTTTTTTGCAATCGATTATTATCCATTCAATTAATTCCTCAGTTTCAGGCCGCGGGATAAGCACATGTTTATTTACAAGAAATTTTCTTTTGTAGAACCAACTCTCCCCTATTACATATTGAACAGGCTTATTTAAAAGCAATTCTTTTAGTTTATTTGAAAGACCATTTCCCTCATCTGGAGAAATACCGTCCTTGTTTTCGCGAAATTCCCATTTTTGTAAGCCGGTTGTTTTTTCAAAAACAAGGTCTGTTATAGCGGTGGCTTCACCCAGAGGATAAATATGATTTAGGGACTTTATAAAATTCTTGTATGCTTCGCTAATGGTCATTCGCGCAAACTTAATTATTTTGTGTCCATAAATAAAACAAATTGAAGGACGAAGATTACATGCAAAGATGTCTACAACTTGCCACGTTAGGCACTGGAAATGTTGCTCCCAATCCCATGGTGGGTGCAGTGTTAGTTTATAAAGGTGTAATAATAGGCGAAGGATATCATGAAAAATTTGGCGAACCTCATGCTGAGGTTAACTGCATTAATAGTGTAATTGAAGAAAATAGAAAATTTATAAAAAGCAGCAGACTATTTGTTTCCCTTGAACCGTGCGCGCATTTTGGAAAAACGCCACCTTGTTCTCAGTTGATCATCAAAGAAAATATTCCTGAAGTAATAATTGGTTGCCGGGATTCTTACAAAGAAGTAGCTGGCAAAGGAATTATACAATTGGAACAAGCCGGCATAAGAGTCACGACTCCTTTTTTAGAAAATGAATGTCGGGAAACCAATAAAAGATTTTTCACTTTTCACGAAATGAAAAGGCCTTACATTATTTTGAAGTGGGCAAAAAGCCTGGATGGTAAAATAGCAGCCGATGGTGATGTAAGAACTTTGATAACAAATGATTTCACTAACAAGTTGGTTCATAGATGGCGCCGTGAAGAGGCTGCTATTCTTGTAGGAACGAATACAGCGCTAGAAGATAATCCAAAACTCACATCGAGGCTTTGGACTGGGAAAAATCCAATTAGAATTGTAATTGATAAGGAGCTTAGATTACCTGCCGGCTTGAATGTTTTTAATGCCGAGGCACCGACAATAATTTTCAATACCATTAAAAATTTAAGAAAAGATAATATTGAATGGATTAAAATTTCACATGAAAATTTGATTGTGCAAATGCTCAATCAATTATATCAAAGAAATATTCAGAGTATTTTGATTGAAGGAGGCGCTATTACAATACAACACTTTATTGATAGCGGTTTATGGGATGAATCAAGAGTGATCACAAACACAAAAATGCTAATTGACAAAGGTGTACCAGCACCGGAGGTCACAAATTTTATATTAGAAAAACAGGAAACAATTGAAAAAGACCTCGTGAGTTATTATAAGAATAATAATCGCCAGTAACAATATCCTAACAACTAAATTTATTTACTTTTAAAATCACCTCGTTTCCAGGATTTAATAAACTCTGCCCATGCTAAAGGATTGAAAATATTTTGGGGCGGAAGCTGACCGGCGCTATAATATTTTTGCGCATTTTGTTTAAGATATAAGCTGGATGCTTCACGGCCATCACGTGGTAAAGTGGCCATGAGTACGCGACGATTAGCTGCACTTACATTTCTTCTCGCAATTTCAATCTGGTCGTCGGGAATATTTGAATTCACAAAGTCACGTTCAAATTCTTCCCTGGTCGGATATTTTTTGATTATTGTTGCCGGCAAATAAACAGTATCTTCTACCATTAATTGTATGATGCTTTGTTGATTGCCTTCAATATTTTTAGGAATTAAAACAATTTTAGGCTTATAACCTACACTGGTAAATTCAATATGATCCCCTTTTAAAACTACAATTGAAAACACACCCTGTTCGTTCGAGATAGTTCCCTGGTTACGCCCAATAACAGAGATACTTGCAGATGGCAATGCCTTAAGGCTATCTGCGGTCATAACTACACCATACAACTGAACCACAGAATCTTTATAGGTCTCAAATTGCGCTTTGGAGATTAAAGGAATGAGAAATAAAAAAATAAGGCAAAGGGGTAAAAATTTTTTCATAATGCACTACTAAGTTCCGAAAAGATTTGCTTGAATAATTATAAGTTACCTTATTAAAAACAAAGTAAGGTGATCAATTCTTAAATTTGCAGCAACCTCTGGTTTTTAACAAAAAATTGAATGCAGAAGAAATGACAAGCAACCAGGTTTACGGAGTATACCTTGTGATGATTTTTACTAAATCACATTTCTCATTCTTATTAAGATAAACGAAAATTTAAATCATGACAGAAGCTGATATATTAATGGCACTAGGCAATGTAGAAGAGCCGGATCTTAAGAAAGATCTGGTGACCCTAAATATGGTTAAGGATATCCTGATAAATGGAAATGACGTATCATTTACAATTGTACTTACAACGCCTGCCTGCCCCTTAAAAGATAAAATAAAAAACGATTGCGAAAAAGAGATCCATAATATTTATGATGATGCAATTGTAAAAGTAAATTGGTCGAGCAATACAACTTCCTTGCGGGTAGATAAAAAAGATGTGCTAAAAGGAGTGAAAAATATAATTGCAGTTGTGAGCGGAAAAGGTGGGGTTGGCAAGAGCACCGTTGCATCTAACCTTGCATTAGCTATAGCACAAGGCGGCGCTAAAGTGGGACTAATGGACGCCGATATATATGGGCCAAGTGTGCATATCATGTTTGGAGTGCGTGGAGAACGTCCTGTGATGCGGGATGTAAATGGAAAAGGAATGATAGTCCCCATAGATCGTTATGGGCTAAAATTAATGAGTATCGGATTATTAGTGGATGAGAAACAGGCCGTAGTATGGCGAGGCCCAATGGTAAGCAGTGCTATCAAGCAATTTGTTACTGATGTAGATTGGGGAGAGTTGGATTATCTCATCATTGATATGCCACCCGGAACAGGCGACATTCATTTAACCATTGTGCAAACTGTTCCGGTAACAGGCGTTATAGTCGTAACAACACCACAATTAGTTGCCCTGGCAGATGCAAAAAAAGGCATTGCAATGTTCAGTCAACCCGGACTGAAAGTGCCTATAATAGGCCTTGTAGAGAACATGAGTTATTTTACACCTGCGGAATTACCCGAAAATAAATATTATATTTTTGGAAAAGAAGGTGGAAAAAATCTTGCCAGCGAATTTGATATTCCTTTTCTTGGAGAAATACCTTTGGTTCAATCCATTCGCGAAGGTGGGGATATTGGTATTCCTGTGATGATGAGTGATGACGAAATATCTAAAAAAGCATTTATTGAATTTAGTGATAATGCAATAAGGGGAATATCTATGCGCAATGCACGGATGCCTGACGAGGTGGTTGCAGAAATGATTTGAGGAGTGTGCTAATTTAGTATGTGCTTAGGGAATAATTAAAAATTGTGCGCAAGTAGTGGTTAAATAAAATAATCCATCTAAGTTGAGCTTCTTCAGATCCATTTCATTACAGAATCAACTGAGTTCATTTTACGTAACACCATGATTGCCTTCCATTGCTGATTTGAAAGCCTTAAGATAGTTCCTGCTTAATCTTAATTGTGTATTATCTGAAAGAGTAATATCGTAATCTCCGTTCAATCGGGATTTATAGGAAATTACTTTATGCATATTTATTATGCAGGATTTATGAACCCGTAGAAATTGAGTAGAATTTAATTGACCTTCTAAATATTTTAATGTACGCTTTTGTAAATATTTTTTAGACTCGAGGTGAATATTGATGTAGGGTGAGCTGGCTGAAAAATACATAACATCATTTGTAGGGATCACTATTTTATTATTGTTTGCATCCGAAACAATTAATGTTGTAACGACGGCTGTGTTTTCTAAGTGCGCTTCATCAGCGATTGACACTGGTTTCAAATTTTTACTTTTATAAATAAAAATTACTGCCATTGAAAAGCTGTAAATGATAACAGAGGTTATAAAATAATGCGTAAAACCGTAATTGAAAGTTTGCCTATATAAAAAAGTATGATCATAGAAAATCTTTGACAAAAACCAAATCATTGCAGGGTAAAATAGTAAATGCAGGATTATAACCACTGCAGTAATTAGAAAATAGACTGCTAATTTTTTTGATAATTCAATCAACTTTATTTGAAAAGAAATCAAGGGAAAAAATAATAACCAAAAAGTACTAAAAAGCACTGACTCAGATAAGTAGAATGAAGTGTTATGGAATTTGGAAAATAGAAAGTCTAATGCAACAGTAACAAAAGCAAAGCTCAATAAAAAAAAGGTTACGAATACCGCCCTTTTTCCGTTATAGATAAAGTTATATATTGTTTGCTGTTGTATCAAACCATCAAATTTATTGAATCACCTAAAATGTAGGGCATAAGGATTGACGCCTGCTTCCTTCGTACTCGTTGTAAAAACCTTTTTTCAATATGTTGAATTCCGGTGCACCTAGTGAATGATTAAAATTTTTAAGTGAAGATGTTGTCACATCATAACTGAAAGTAAAGCGTACATTATTTATTTCTAAACCTATCATAGGTATCAAAGATTCTTTGTACCTGTAATATAATCCACCGATCAATTGCTTACTTCCATCTCCCGAAAGATCATACGCGGCATTTAATCCTAAAACTAATTCTGAAGACCGTGCCTGGCGTGAATAATAAGCATTCGGGTTTACAATTACCTCGTCACTCACTCTAAAAATACCATTTACAAATGCAGTATGTCGTATAGGAACTTTATTATCAAGATAGGCACTATCACCAAAAAAGTTCTCAACGGGATTATTAACATGCATAATGGAATAACCTGCATTGATGTAAATATCTTCGGTAGGAAAATAAGCATAATTCATACCCGCCTGCACATCAAAATAACTAATATTATTATTTTGTAACTGAACGCTGGTGGGCAGTGTAGCATCAAAAAATTTTCCGTCAAACTGATCAGGAAAGGTAAGTTTAGTTTGATCTATTCTTTTATTTGCCCACCCTACATTAAACCCCGCACTTAATAAACTACTCAATCCCAACATCTGATGATAAGCGACCGAACCATAAATTTTAGTCGAGGTCAGGCTCCCGGTACCGGCGACATCTCTTAAAATAACTCCTCCTAAACCGAGCCAGCCATTTTCCAATTTATTTCTAAATACCTGTGCATCGCCATGTACACTTATTGTTTTATAAGGCACGGTCATTATATTCGAAAACTGGTTGCGAAAGCTGGCGCTGATCCTGTAATCTGCATCAGGAATAAAGCCCGTATTCGCAGGGTTCGTCAATAAGGAATTGTTGAAGAATTGAGAAAAATGAAGATCCTGGGCAACACCTTTTCGGGTACACATTACCGTAAGTATGATCATCAATATTTTCAAATTCAATTTCATATTCTTCTTTATCTTAACAACGTAATGTCCCCGGTTTTCACCGCTTTAGTACCATCAGAAAAAGTAACTTTCAATGTATAAGTATAAACGTCAGTTGGTTGCAGTTTCCCCTTAAAAGTGCCATCCCAGGCACTCTTCCTGTTATTTGTTTCATATACTTTTTGTCCCCATCGGTTATAAATTGTCCATATCATATCCTTAATACCAAAACCCACCACTTGTATTTGACTGTTGATACCAAACCTGCCTGGTGTAAATGCAGACGGAACATCGAGCAATGGATTTATTAATGATTTCACCGGTTTGCAGGTATCTGACTGACATCCTGCATCATTACTGGCTTTGAGGCAAACAGAATAAGTATCCGTTGCATTAAATATGTGCGATGGATTTACTTCAACAGATGTATCACCATCACCAAAATTCCAAAGATAATTAGTAGCGCCCAGTGATTGGTTAATAAACATTGTCGCCTGGTTTTCTACCGGGGTTATTGGTGAAAAATTAAATGCAGCTATTGGCTTTGGACTTACTTTAATAGAAAAGAATGCAGAATCAACTTTGTTGCAGGATGAAGAATCAAAAGCCATCAGTTTTACCACATAAGTGCCTGGCAGATTATATAGATGGGTCGGATCTGGTACATTTGATGATGATCCGTCACCAAAAAACCATTGAAATTGAAGGCCGCCTAAAGAATTATTTTTAAATACAGCGCTATAAGGAGCGCAACCTTTGTCAGGTGTTGTAAACAAAGCTTTTACTTGTGGCGAAAGTCTGATTGTTTTAATAGTATCTTCCGGGGAGTTACAGAATGTGGTATCGTTGATAGTTAATTTTACCTGG
>JBDTXP010000016.1:0-21894 GCA_040006135.1 Ginsengibacter sp.
CTATTCTCCAGTTAAAGGAAGGTTGCGTACATGTTCCTCACCCGTTTGCCGGTCGCCACCCAGTATTGCTACCTGTGCTGCCCCACGACTTGCATGTATTAAGCCTGCCGCTAGCGTTCATCCTGAGCCAGGATCAAACTCTCCATTGTAAATGTTGTTTGATCTGACTATCAAATTTTCTCATCGAAAAATCAACGTCAAAATTCTAATTTGTTACGCTAAACTTTACCTTGTAGAATTTAAAAAATTCTGTGCTGTTACTTCCAAACTTTCAAAGAACTTTTGGCTTTTTTGCCACCCTATTTTTACCCTGATTTTACCCAGGATTTCATTTTCGGAGTGCAAAGGTAAAAGCCATTTATATACTGACCAAATTTATTTTAAAAATTCAGTCAAAATTTTATGTTTTTACTTTTTATTAACCCTTTGTTTATTAAGAACTTGCTTTATTTTTTAAAAGCGGATTGCAAAGATAAGGGTGATTAATTTACTGGCAAAAATTACTGAGTAAAATTTTATTTTATAACGACGAAAATTTATGATTACCGGAGTTATACCATATTCCTAAATGGATTAAATCAATCAAGATTTTTTTCTTAATTCCTTATAAAATTTTTCAAATAATTGATTGAATAAAATATAAGAGGGCTTCCCCATTGTCTCGTAAACTTCCTGGTAGCACCGAACTTTAAGCTGATCCATGTCACCATGTCCATCAGAGTCAATTATAATTTTTATAAGATTTTCGGTTTCATTACTTGAATCAAAATAAGGATAAAGTCTAATAAGCTGCCTGCTGGAGTTTTGATCTTTATCATAAAAACCGATCGTATATTTAATTTCATCACTATCCGATACAGCCGATTTAGAGAATGATGCAGCATACAAGAATAGGGTGTCATATATCGATTGAAGCGGCTTAATTACCGGTGCCTCATTTCTTTGATTTATTTGAAGGAAAAAACGGTTACCTCCGGATAATTTATACTGATTGGAATCAAACAAATATTTGTTAACAGGAGTAATTAAATTTTTATTATTAATTGCAGATTCAGTGCTGAATACCCATGGAATCACCTCCTCATTATCTCCTCGGCCACTTAAATTAAATTCCCGTGATTTAATATGAAGTGTAAATTTTACAACATCCACTAATTTACTACCTTCTTTCTGGGATTCTTTGCTGGGAGTTAAAATGTAAATACCCTGACCTGCTATTATTGCCCGTACCATGTCATGAGATGTCGACCATTTCATACTATCTGTTTTAGAGAGTCGGCTTCCTGGTTTTAATACCTCATTAGTAGTCCGGTTAATGACCTTACCGTTTACCTTAGTAACTGTATATTGGCCATAGCAGCTAACTATAGATATCATTAAGATTATTAAAAACATTATCTTTTTCATAATAAACTAGTTTAAGAAGTGATATTAGTACCTGAATAACCTCTTATCAATTTTTTTTAATAAAATAAAATTGTCCACCCTCATTTCCGTCCTTTCCAAACACATTTAATTCCGGTTCCCTTTCAGTTTGATTTTTGACTCCCAGGTAAATTTGGTTATATAAAGTCTTAACAGAGAAAATTTTCTCCTCATTCAATTTAAGCGATTTAATTACCATTTTTATAAATATACTTTCACCCGGCACTTTTTCCAATCCACCACTCGTAAGTATCTGACGGCTTTTGAACTGCCATTCGTCCCTTGCAGTTAATCTATCAACTGCATCTTCATCAGAGCCCCTCATTGCCGCACTATAGCAGGCATCTGATAGCATCAGGACGTGTTTCGCTTTACAGGCATAAATAATTTCTGACAAATTTCCGTTGCTAATATAATCTACCTGTGTCTCCGCATTAAGTGGTACCCAATATCCTATTGCCTCTGAGCCTTCTCTCTTTATATATGTTCCGTGTCCTGCAAAGAGAATAATAATATTATCGTTAGGTGTTAATGACTGCATTTTAGAACTAAGAATATTTAATATTTCCCTCCGGTCTTTATTATATACCTCTACGATATTTTCTTTAGCAAAACCATATTTCTCTATCAAAACATTTTTATAAGCTTTGGCTTCGTCCAAAGTAGTTGGCAACGGTTTCCATTTGCTTCCATTGTAATCGCTGCATGCTATTAGCACTGCATGAAATCCTGGTCGTTCAGTTGGTGGAATTACCGGAATGTTCATCTCATTAGTAGTCTTTGCACCTCTTTCTATTTCATATGTTTGAGAAGAAATTACACCATTTTTATTAGCTGCTTGAATGGTGAATGAATTCATTTTGCCTTCTATTGACGCAGATATATATCCCCCAGGTTGTATAACTGCATCTTTTCCGTTAATCTTTACCCATGATACCCCTCCATTATCTTTAATAGTCGCACTTACAAATAAACTCAGGCCATCACTGGCCTCTACTGAATTTCCGCGGGAAATCTTAGGAGTTAATAAATTAATTTCCACCGGAATTTTACCATCATAAGATGCCTTCTTAAGTTCTACTGAAATGGCGTCAATCCTGGCTGATAATCCATTTGCTTCCGGATAAATCACAAAAGCTTTTTTATAAAATTCCAAAGCTTTTTCCTTATTGCCCAATTGCTCATTTACAAAAGCAAGTTTAGAGAGCACATTTGTATACTCTATGTTAATAGATAAGCCGGGATTTGTTGAGGAATTTACGTCCTGGTAATCTTCAAGTGAATGATTTAATAATAATCGCGCATTTTCATAATCCTTTCTTTCGATGTGTTCACAGCAGGCAATTATATAATTTTTAAGAAAATTCCATGCGGGAAATTCATCAATATAACTGGTAAGCTTTTTTTGTTTATAATTAGAGTAAACAGTTGCGGCACTTTTGAATTGATCAGTAGCCAAATAAACAAGAATGAGATTTACATGAAGAAAACTGTTACCAGGTTCTATTATAAGTCCCTTTCTAAAATCAGCGATTGCCTCATTTATTTTTGCTGTTTTATAAAAGTACAATCCACGATTATTTAATGCAGGTACAAGATTGGGATCTAATTCCAACGCTTTATTAAATGATTCAAGGGCACGATCATTTTTGCTTTGATTGCTGTAAATAGATCCGAGATTATTATAGTTTGATGCTGCTGCGGGATCCAGCTTCAAAGCAATCTTAAAACAAATGATCGCAGAATCGAATTGCACAGTTTCCTGATAAACAGAACCCAACTTACTCCAGCTAACTGCGGAAGTTGGGTCGAGTGTCAAAGCCTTGTAAAAATCTGCCTTTGCGAGGTCATATTTCTTTTGAAATTTATATACATATGCCCGGTTACTTAATAATGCGACGTTATCAGGAAAATATTGGAGTGCGACAGAATAATCACTCGCTGCCAAATCATAATTTTTCTGAACGAAGAAGATATTTGCCCTGTTGTTACGAGGTTCCTGAGCTTTAGGATCTACCAGGATTGCTTTAGAATAATCACTAATTGCCTTATCATATTCCAGTTGATTATTATAAAAATCTCCTCTCTGCATCAAAGTAAAGAAGGAATCGGGGTTTATGGATAGCGCCCTATTAAAGTCTTTAATAGCCAGATCTTTATTTCCCATTTTTGAAAAACAAATAGCCCGGCTTGTTAATATATCAGTATTCTCCGGCGTAGTTTTTAATAAAAAATTATAATCTTCGAGTGCCGATTCATATTTTCCTAAAAGAGTGTAAGTATCAGCTCTATTATATAAAGCTTCTGAGAAATTTGGATCCAATAAAAGCGCTGCATTAAAATCAGCCAACGCTTTTTGCGGCTGCATCATTTTTAAAAACATACCTCCTCTATTATAAAGGGCATCTATGTTTTTTGGATCACCTAATATTGCCTGTGTATAATCTGAAAGCGCAAGTTGATATTTTCCCATATTCTTATATAAGTTCCCACGACTGTTCCAGGCATTCAGATTAATTGGATTAATTTTAATTGTCAGTGATAAATCCATCAGTGCAGCATTAAAATTGCGGAGCAGCGTATAACAAATTCCTCTGGCATTTAAAGCATTATCATTGAGTGAATCAATTTCAATTGTCTTTGTGAAATCTTTAATCGCATTTTGATAATTTTTGCTATAATAATAGCACATGCCTCTGTGGTAATAAGCGGAAATTGAATTGGTATCAAAAAATATATATTGGGTAAAATCTGCAATTGCCTGTGGAAATTTACTTTGCCAATAAAAGGTATTTCCCCTGTTATACCAGGCGCTTAAATGATGAGGATCAAGCGCAAGTGATTTATTAAAATCTCCAATCGCTGTATCTAGTTTATTTTGCCAATAATGGTTGAGCCCTCTCCTATTCCAAACATCGGCATCGGTCGCATTAGATTTTAAAAATTGTTCAATATCTGCCAGTGAAGAATCATATTTTTCTAAAAAATAATAGGCGTTTGATCTTAATTTAAGTGCTTCAGGATTATTTTTTTCAATATACAGGACTTTGCTAAAATCAGGAAGGGCGTTATGAGGCTCATACTTTTTCATATAGGCTTCTCCTCGTTCAATATAATTTTGCAAACTGTCCGGGTAAGTATTTATTTTCAATGTAAGTGTCGCAATATGCTGCTCTATACTTTGCTGTGACAAAGCATTTAAAGTAATAAGACAACAAAATGTAAAAAGCAAAAGTTTCATAATTATCTTACTAAATTTTTTATTTATTCTTTAATTTTTCATACCCTTCCGGCTTAGGTAAATATTTTTTTTGCCTGATATATTCTATCCCTGCAAAAATGAAAGACGGAAGAAATAATGCAACATGCATATTAAAGAAGATCAATGCAGTAAGCGAAAGAAAAAACATAGAACCAAAGTAGGACAGATATCCTGAAATAAACTTTACAAGGTCAGGGGAAAAGATAAATTTAAATTTGAATTTAAATTCCGGCATCTTATCGTACCAGGCCATATAGGTAAGAAGTGAAAAGGATATCCATAAAATAAACAGGAAAAAATAACTTACCATGTGCTCGTTATTTAAAAGGGACAAATAAATATTTGCAAGTAATACTGGGCCACTCATCGCACCTACCGGTGTATAATGATTGTCATCAGCAAAGTTTCCAATGATAACAATTCTATCCTTAAGAACTTTTTCATAATCTGCGGGATTCGCTTCGAGCAAAATCATTAATTCGCCCAGGTTATAAGATTGCGTAAGTGGAGAGGTGTTTTCTTTTACTTGTTTATCAGTAAGATAAAAACTTGGCCATATCGCGGTGAAGCATAAATGACCGTTGCAGGTAGTCTTCAACGTCCCGCTTTTATAGTGAGCCTTATTTAATTTTTCATGTAGCAATACAGGAATTGAGTGAATACTATCATGATCCCATATTTTAAATTTATTAAAACCAAAACCATATGTTGTATATCCAGAAAAACCATATTGCGTTTTATAAAGTGGCTGTTTATATCTACCTGAATCTGCCTTAATTATGGGGATGATTAATTGATCATTCTTATTAATTTCCTGTTGGAGAAGTGTATCTATAGATTGATTAATTGAGTAGGGGTAATAAAATTGAATGTCAAGGACTACATAACGCACAATTTTTTTATGTTCATTAATTATTTTTAAAAGTTGTAAGATTTTCTCTCTATCGCTTATTGCCACATTACCATATTCTGTTGTGTCTTCCACAAGTGCCAGATCCTTGCCGGTATTTATAAATAAAAAATTAGCTTTCACTTTTGGATCAGCACCAATAATATGATATTTCCAAAACGAAAATTGCTTAAAAAACCCATCTTCCGCTGAAAATGAAAAAAAAGATCGCTGATAAAATAGCGTTGCTATCAAAATTAAAAGACCAATAGAAGATGAAAGAATAATCTTTTTTTTCATGCGATTTGTTTCAATCAGTTTTTACGTGTTTCATTTTCATCTGTATTTTTTTCATTAAACAAAAGCTGCATTTGTATACGACCCTTTCTATATTCATTCCAGTCAAAATTCATAAGAAAATCGCGTGCAGACTGCGCACCTTTTACAAACATTTCTATTTTACTTTCTTCACTTACAAAAAAGTTTAACCAGTTAAATTCAGATAATTCTATTTTACCTATTCCCTTTTTAAAAACATTATTCTTAATTAAAAAATCTTTATCGTAGTAATACCTTATTGTATTGAAAAGACCGCCTAGATAATCACCCAGTGAATTTGGAATTAAATCATTATCATCATCATCCTTATCATCCTGTGTAGCAGTATCATCGAGGTCTATCCCAAATGATGGAAGTCGGGGCTCTACAACCCGAGGATTATAAAAGATATTAATGGGGAAATCACTCATTAAACCTCCATCTACAAACCTGGCTTTTCTTGGAATATTTTTATCAGTTCCAAAATGTTTGATCCATGCGCTTTTTACTTCTTCACTTTTGCGGGGAATCTTATCAATATTATAAGATTTAAAAAAAATTGGAATGCTCATGGATGCTCTTACAAAACTTGCAGGGTGTATATCATCCTGATCTGCACAAAAGAGGTCACACATTTTAGGGAACTCTATTTTATTTTGTGAGGAGAGTTCTGAAGTTATGAGTGTTACATCAGCAAATAATGTTTTTGCATTCTCCTTTTCAGGATTTCTCATAATCAGATTAGGTAATTGCTCCGCTTTTTTATTAAATTCAGTTACAGTAGTTACATCATTTTCTTCCATTATATTTTTCATCCAATCATAAAAATACTTACCCGGATTAAGACCGTGACCGCCCTCTCTAAGCGATTTAAAAAGATGATTGCCAGAAAAAATAAGGAATCCAATTAAAACAAGATGCAGTGCAGTAAGTATATACGAAATGCGCAAAGCGATTAACGCCCAGGCATAATAATTCCGCAAACCAAGAAATACGAAATCGGCAATTGTAAGACCAATAAGAATAAGCATGATAGCTGTGAACCACCGCTGTACTTGGCGATTGAAATTCTTATGTGTTATAAATGTTTTTATTAACCACCTTACATGCAATTTACCATCAACAAGATCAAAAAAGTTGAGGTCGGAGAGATATTCCAAAATTCGTTTTGATTTGGCTTCTTCCTTTTTACCGATTACGGTAAGTAAGGCCGTATTAATTGCGCCGGCACTTGTGCCTGCCAATCGTAAAAAGCGAATGCCTGCCTGCTCTAAAATAAAAGTATATCCTACCAAGGCCACTCCAAGAACTCCTCCGCCTTTTTGCACAAGATTTACATATTGATGGCCCTGATCGTCTGTAGTGTCAGAAACAACAAGATTTTCATAATTATTGCCAAATTTTTCTTTAAGATCTGCAATACATTGTAATACATCCGGATGCTGCGTATAATTTTCTGCATTAATTTTATTTTCCACCTCTGGAGATCCTTTTATCATCTTATTATTTTTAGGACTTTTAAATTTGCATTTCGTCACATTTTTGTTTGTACCTGGAGTATGAATAAACTCCTTTTATTTGTGTTGGTTGAAATAATATTTTTTTTATACCAATCACTTACAATTCCAATCTGGATACGTGCATTGTAAGCTTTTAAAAACTCAAATCCGATCATAGGTGTTAGCGTTTGTTGTGGATTATCTTGATTGTTCACATCTGTATTTAAATATTCGTACCTGCAACTTAGTTCAATAGAAGTCAGTCGCCGAAAATTGATATTGTACCTAAGATTTGGAAGAAAATAATATCCACTCATTTGGTAATCATTGATGTTCCCGTTTCGCAATAAGGTATCTAAGCTAAAAAATAAAGCATGATTATTACCTCGCTTATATTCTGCATCGAATTCCAATGAAAATTTATTTTGTAGTGGAAGAATCGCTGATAAGTCTATACCGGCTGCATAAATTTTTTCTTTGTTCCGGGCGCCATAACCAGCATTTATTCCAATTTTTATTTTTTTTACCGGCTCTATTTGAAACCTTAGTGTTACCTGCTTTCCATTATCATCATCTGAAACCTGGTTCTTATTATTTCCATTTACTACATCTAATTCATATCGAAATGGAATCGCTCCTTTAAAATCGCCAAACATTCCTAATCCAATTTGAAAACTTTGCCAGCCATTAGTACCAAAAGATGTGTATTGGTTAGAATAATCAAATGATTTTATTATGTTAACAGAATAGGTATCTTCAAGTCCGAAAGCAGGCCTGAACTGACCAATTTTAAACTGCATTAAAGGATTTAACCTATAAGTGAGGTAGGCGTTCTCCAGCACTTTATTTTTGGGATCACTTTTAAAATCAGCCAGATTCACGAGCAGTACTGCCTCAGTGCGATCGCTTATCCGAGCGGTGAATTGTGCACGTGCGCGACGGACATCAAATGTATTGCTGACACCATTACCATCCGGGTGATGTAACCCCATAACATCTACATCTTTGGTGAGACTCACCAGGTAGCGAGCCTGGAACAAGCCTGTAAAAATTACTTTGGGTTGAATAGAATCCCTTCCATTTTTTTGCTGGGCTATACCACAGATTGATAAAAAAATTTGTAGTATAACAAATAAAAAAACTTTTGCTGTAGTAATTAATTTTCCATTTTGACTCTTTAAAATAAACTGCGTATAACCATCCATGCTAGTATCTTTTCATGAAGTGTAAAATGAAGAGACTGTAAGTAAATGAATAGTAGAAACCGCTACGCTGCTACAGGCTCCTTTGCGACCTTTAAATTATTTTGCCTTGTTGTCTGATTTTTATAAAAAAAGAATCCACTACCCAGGATTAATAACACGCCAAGAATTGTAATGATGGTGTGCTTCATGGGAGTACCAATAGTATAAGTAAGTATGGCGTTTCCAAAACTATCCTTCTCAATTTTTGAATTTGAGGAGCTCGATGGCAAATGTATTTTTTGGGTTTGCTGCAAAAAAATACCATTATCAGTCATCATGTCCTCGTTAATTAAATATTCCCGGTCACTAAGTTTTGTGATGTTAGGGTCTTTTGATTCAAGTTTTGCAGTCCATTTACCATTCTTATCATTAGAAACAAAACCTTTAACATCAAACTTCATTGTATAAGTGCGTTCCATTGGCACTTCTGAGTAATCAAAGTTCGTGAGGAAATATTTAGGCAATCCATCTTCCATTGTACGTTTAAGGCTATAGGTATTACCACCGACATTTGCTTTAAATGCACCCCATTGGGCTGCACTTAATTTCATTGAAAAAGAAACTGATGCATTTCCCAGGTCGTCAATAGTCATATCTATTACTTGTTTCTGGCCTTTTACTTCCTGAGCCATGGCATTTGAAGAAAGAATATTCACCGAAAGTATAAGGAAGAATAATTTTGAGATTGTATGTTTCATAAAAAATTTATTGAAGTGATTTTAAAATTGTACTTGCAGTTTTTTGATATTTGGTACCAGCACTTGTGTTATAGCCGGTAGATATACCTGCCATACCATTTGAAGTGCGCTTAAAAGCTGACATCCACAATATACTTTGTCCATTAAAACTGGTGCGGCCATTGAAAACAGCATATCCACGCGATTCACCATGTGACTGATACTCGAAATTAGCTCCCATAGACTGAATATATTGTTTAATAGCCTGTATACATTGTTCACCACTCTGAGCTCCGTTAAAATTGTATACCTCGACAAATGCAGAATTATTACTATTACTTATTAAGTTACTTAGTTGGGGCATTGAGTTTGGATTTTTTCCGGCACTGCGCCATGAGGAAGGATAAGCGAAAGTTACCGGTCCCTGGAAGACAGAATATCCGGAAGGTACGCTGCTATTGTTTCCACCATTATTTCCTCCATCATTTCCTCCATCATTATTTCCCCCGTCATTACCAGGCTGATTACCACCACCATCTTCGCCTTGATTAATAGGCGCAACATTCTGAGGTTGTTGTACAGTTCTCTGGCCTGCCTGATCCCACGGCTGAGTTATTTCATCAATATTTCGGCGAAGACCCGCATCATCTTTTAATTCCATGGCTACAGCACCTCTTTTAATAGCATCTCTTACATCTAATACCGTATATGCTGTACTTCCAGCTCTTGTGGCTGAATCCAATTCCGCAAGACGAGCCATCCCAATTTGAAATGCCTGTTTAGGAGAATACACACCACCGAGACCTTCCCCATTTATACCAGTTGCCTCAATAGCGTAAAGATGACCATTCACCCTAATGCCGGGATAAGCATGATGAGGTACAAGAAATATTACCGGATCTAGTCCGGCACTCATCAAAACACTTGCATATAAAACGGAAAGTTCAATGCATAAACCCGTTTTTCCGGTAACGACCTCTCTTGGTATTCTTATGCTTTGAACAGTTGACGATACATCATCGATGTCTGCCGGAACGCCTGAGGTACCGCTATATACCATGTGACTGGCAACGGTCGCATAATAAAGATTCAATAAAAATTTTATCCCATCTTCATCAGTACCTGAAACAGAGGCAGCTTCGCCCTTCATTATTTTTTCCTGAACTTTCTGAGTATAATATTTTATGATAGGATCCTCAGGCGTTACAAAACAAGCAAGCAATACCAGGTTATCAAACCAATCACTAATCGTCCTGATTTCATCTTTTTTTATAAAACTGTACATGAGCTCATTGCGTCCCGTTATCTTAATTCCAAAACTTTCCTCTTGTTCATCAATATTACTTCCTGTGATTTTTATATTCACCTTTTCCTGTGAGGGAGTTGTTTTTTCTACGATCTTTTGGTCAAATGCAGGATAACAATTCACGACAGCAGACTGACCCGGTAACAACACAGGTAATTTTTTAATCTCAGTCCACTCAATGTAGCCGGGAATCTGGAAACTTACAGCCACATTCTGCGCAGCATTACTGCTGTTATTTGTAATAATCATTTTAAATAGACTGTATTTCCCATTTAGGGCGTCTTCATTAGAATACACCTTATAAGCCGAAGGCATAATCAGAGGCGGGTGGTCAATTTTTACATCAATACCCGCTGGTGAAACCAGTCCTATTATCGGGCGGTGAAAAGCCATAAGCAAACCAGCAAGAACCAATATAATCGGTATAATGTTGCTTTTTTTTCTGAAGTCAGAAACAATTACTTTCATAATTTTTGTTTTAGAGTTTTAAAGTAACCCATGTATAAGGTCTTAGCAGTTCAATATGTAATTAAGAGGGTGTAAATTATTGTACTTGTAATAGCTGAACAATACTCCAAATGGAGTATATACCAGCAGGAAATACATTCCAGTGTGGATTAGTTTAGTATTGATAGCACAAATGGAAATCTTTCAATCTATCGGTGATGCTGAAACGTCATACCTCACAGTCCTGCTTCCTTTGGGGGCATTGGTTTTAAATTTAAAAGTTGTATTGCCGCCTGCAGGAAGAACGCCGCTCTGATGAAAATTTTTTGAACCGGTTTCCTCACCTTCGGCATTTATAAAAGTTACTGTAACAGTAATATTATGAAAAGACACCTGCTCATTTGGATTTCTTATAAAGCCTTCCATCACTGCTTCCAGCAGCAGATTTTTTCGAAATGACCCTGATATAATAAGATTTTTAATAGTGGCCGTTGGATGCCTAACTTCCTGTACTTTAGGTTTTTCGTTATCTCTTCTTTTTTGTTCCGGCTTTGGAGCTTTTTTCTTCTCTTTTTTTGATTCCTTCTCAGACGGCACAGGTTTTTCACTATTTATAGTCATGCCCCCCATTATATAACCGCTTTGAATTGTAGTGGTATCTGTTTTTTTTGTGTTGATCTTAGTGCTATCAAAAGTTAAAAGAGATGTCAATGAATCCACTTCTGCTACTGTGTCCTTTATTACTGGTTCCTCTTTTTTAACTGAATCCTTGTTCATTGCTGCAACAGATGATGCTACTATTTCCTTTTGAGGCTTGTTTTTAAAAAAGGAAAAAAGCCCGATAGCAACCAACACTGTTACTATGCCCCCGATGATTAAAAGTTTCTTTTTTGAATCTTTTACATTACTCTCTATTGCCTTGTCTGAATTTTTTGAAGTTGGTGTATCTTCCTTTTCAGCAGTTGGAATATTTGGCTTTTCTTTATATGCTGGAGGCGCATCATTAGTTTCAAATAAACTTTTTAACTCTTCTACATTCCGTGCCAGCAGCCAATCTGGCATCCCAGCTTTCCAAACAAGTGTATCGCCGGTGATTCTTTTTTGTTCAAGCTCTTCAAGTGAATATGGTCCTGACTGAACAGACCCATCATGCAGAAAGTAGGGTTTCATTATTTTAATTTTTAAAAACTAACAGTAGATTCAAAAGGTCTTTTATAGCAGCAGATAATACAATTGCAAATTATCAGACCAGATTAATACTCCCAATACTCCAAATGGAGTATTAGCCCTGTGGAATAAGATATAAAATAAAGGCGAAATGATAGTCAAGATGAAATTGTACAGTTTAATTAAATTGCCAATAATTATTAAAAAAAACAGCTCCTAAATTGAAACAGTTTATAATCGGGTTATTATTAACAGGCTTATTTTTCAATGTTGCAAATGCGCAACCTTATAGTTTTAAAATAGTTCCACTCGGGGTGCATGGTGGAAGCGATGAAAGCAATCTTTCTTCCTACATGATCGCGCCCATAAAATCTAACAATTATGTATGCCTGGATGCCGGCACTTTATATTCAGGAATTAGGGTGGCTATTCAAAATAAAGTTTTTCATGGCAGCATTAATAGTGTTTTAAGAACTTGCATAAAAGGATACCTCATCACTCATGCTCATCTTGATCATACAGCGGGAATGATTCTTAATTCCCCCGATGACACGGTAAAAAGTATTTATGGGTTGCCATCTGTTCTGAATATAATAAGGGACAAATATTTTACCTGGACCAGCTGGGCCAATTTCGCGAACGAAGGTGATGAGCCACACTTAAATAAATACCATTATTCCAGGCTAGATACTGCGCTGCAAACAGAAATTGCCAATACAGAAATGCAGGTTACCGCGTATTCATTAAGTCATGGAGCTAATTATGAAAGCACTGCGTTTTTAGTAAATCACGATAACAAATATATTCTATACTTAGGCGATACAGGGCCAGATTCAATTGAACATTCAAGCAAATTGCAATCGTTATGGGAACATGTCGCTCCACTTATTATTTCCAAAAAACTGAAAGCTATTCTTATTGAAGTTTCTTTTCCCAATGAACAACCTGACAGTCAACTTTTCGGCCACCTTACACCAAAATGGCTTCGAGAGGAGTTGAATGCATTAAGTAAAATCACTGGTAAATCTGCTTTGAAAAATTTTCCAATTGTTGTTACGCACATTAAACCAATTTCAAACAATGAAAGGAAAATCAAACGGCAGCTATCAGCTGCTAATGATCTGAAACTAAAATTTATTTATCCCCGCCAGGGAGTAAAGCTGAAGTTTTAGAACTAAAAAAATATGCTATTTTCCTAATTCGGGATATAATGGAAATTCATTCATCCATTCTTTCACTTCGCTTTTTACGGAACTGATTATCTTTTGATCTTCTAAATTCATTAAAACACGGTCCACAAATTCTACCACTTTTTTCATATCGCTTTCTTTCATACCGCGAGTAGTGATAGCTGGCACGCCTACGCGAATTCCCGAAGTAACGAATGGACTTTTATCATCAAAAGGAACTGCATTTTTATTCAAAGTAATTGCTGCCCTATCCAATGTTTCCTGGGCTTTCTTACCTGTGATATTTTTATTTCGAAGATCTATTAGCATCAGGTGATTATCCGTTCCGCCGCTAATAATATCATAGCCTTTGCTATTAAAAGCCGCGGCCATTGCCCGGGCATTAGATTGAATTTGTTTTGCGTAAGCAGTAAAATCTTCGGTTAGTATTTCACCAAAAGAAATAGCTTTTGCTGCGATCACATGTTCAAGTGGGCCACCTTGTGTACCGGGAAAAACTGCCATGTCAATCAGGTGACTCATCATGCGTGTTTCACCCTTTGGGGTTTTAAGTCCGAATGGATTTTCAAAATCTTTTTTCATTAAAATAATACCGCCGCGTGGCCCACGTAAAGTTTTATGGGTAGTGGAGGTTACAAAATGACAATGATCGAAAGGTGAATTCAACAATCCTTTTGCAATCAATGCTGCGGGATGAGCCATATCACACATTACAAATGCTCCTACTTCGTCTGCAACTTTTCTTATACGGGCGTAGTCCCAGTCACGGCTGTAAGCAGATGCACCACAAACAATCATTTTAGGTTTTACCTCCCTTGCTTTTTGCTCCAGGGTTTCATAATCAAGTAATCCTGTTTCTTTTTTTACTGCATAAAAATGAGGTTCGTATAGCTTACCTGAAAAATTTACCGGAGATCCATGGGTAAGGTGACCTCCCATACTAAGGTCTAAACCTAAAATTTTATCACCTGGTTTCAGTACGGCAAACATGAGCGCGAAATTAGCCTGTGCGCCACTGTGAGGTTGCACATTCGCATATTCGCAATCAAAAATTTTTTTAAGACGGTCAATAGCGAGTTGCTCGCTTTCATCTACAAATTCACACCCTCCGTAATATCTTTTACCAGGATAGCCTTCTGCATATTTATTAGTGAGGACGCTACCCATAGCCTGTATCACCTGGAGAGAGGTAAAGTTTTCTGATGCAATTAACTCAATCCCCTCACGTTGCCGGTTAAGCTCCTTTCCTATAATATCAAATATCTGGGTATCTCTTTTCATCATTTTTATTTGAAACAAACCTACAAAAAGTTTGTGAGGTAGTTTAAACTCAGACCAAAGGTAAAATTTCGTTTATAAAAACTTTTTTTTGAAGAACAAATTTCACCTTCTAAACTTTGTTTTGTTTGATATTGCTGCTGGAACTATAAAAAAACATTTACTATATTCACATCCCTTTTTGAGCGATTGATCATTAATTTTTTTGAGAAATGAAGGCCATTATTCCTGTTGCCGGCGCCGGCACCAAACTCAGACCACATACTTATACTCAGCCAAAAGCATTGATACCCTTAGCCGGTAAAACTATTTTAAGTATTAATGTAGATCAATTACATGATGCCGGAATTAATGAATTTATTTTTATTGTAGGTTACCTGGGGGAAAAAATACAAGACTATATCAAGCAGCACTATCCTACGCTCATTTGCCATTATCTTTTTCAAAATGAAAGAAAAGGAACCGCTCATGCGATAGACATGGCGAAACAATTTATTGGTGGTGATGAAGTTTTTATTGCGCTGGGTGATACTATTTGCGAATATGATGTTACGAAAGTTTTAGCCTGCGAATGGTCAGTGCTGGGAGTAAAAAAAGTAGATGATCCCCGGAATTTTGGTGTTGCAGAAATTAATGATGCAGGTTTTGTTACAAGCGTTGTGGAAAAACCTTCGATACCTAAATCAAATATGGCACTAGTGGGGCTTTATAAAATAAAAGAAACAGATTTACTTTTTGATTGTGTCTCAGAAATTATGGTAAAAAACATAAAAAGTCATGACGAATTTAACCTGACGGATGCCCTGGAATGTATGATAAGTAAGGGGACTAAATTTAAATCATTTAAAGTTGAAAACTGGTTTGATTGTGGCAGAAAAGAATCGCTTATCCAATCTAATGCTACACTTCTTGAAAAGTTTGGTGGCACTATCGCTGAAGCAGATAAATATGAGAATACTATTTTTATTCCACCTGTAAGCATTGCGCAAGGCTGTAATATTAAAAACAGTATTATTGGTCCACACGTTGCAATTGGAGAAAATACTATTGTCCATTCGAGTATTGTCAAAGATTCTATTATTGGCTCCTTCACTAAATTATACGATGTAGTTCTGGATGATTCACTAATTGGAAATGATACCGAAATTTATGGAGAAACCCGTTCACTGAACATTGGTGATAATACAGAACTTAACCTCGGCTAATTTACTACTAACCATTTCTTTTTACATTTGTCTCGGCATGATTACATGCCTATATTATTTTCCTCAAACTTTTTCATGACACCCTTCTCCTCCAATAGAGTTTGTAAACTTTTAAATATTCAATACCCCATCATCCAGGCTGGAATGATATGGGCAAGCGGATGGAAACTTGCATCTGCCGCAAGTAATTCCGGAGCTCTTGGTGTAATCGGTGCGGGAAGTATGTATCCTGAAATATTAGATCATCATATAAAAAGTTGTAAGAAAGCAACAAACAAACCTTTTGGAGTAAACCTGCCCCTTTTATACAAGGATATTGAGCAACACATCGAGATAATTATAAAAAATGAGGTAAGAGTGGTCATCACCTCGGCAGGCAATCCTGCAACTTTTACTTCAATATTGAAAAAGGAAGGGATAAAAGTGTTGCATGTAATAAGCAGCAGCAAATTTGCTCAAAAAGCTGAAGCTTGCGGTTGCGATGCGGTTATTGCCGAAGGTTTTGAAGCCGGCGGTCACAACGGAAGAGAAGAAACAACAAGTTTTATTCTTACACCTGTTGTTTGTAATACGGTTAAAATTCCGGTTGTGTCCGCAGGAGGCATTGCTACAGGCCGTCAAATGTTGGCTGCAATGATATTAGGAGCTGATGGTGTGCAAATAGGTAGCAGATTTGTGGCAAGCGAAGAAGCATCATCGCATATTAATTTTAAGAATACCATACTAAAATCTGTTGAAGGAGATACATTACTCACACTAAAAGAACTCACACCAGTGCGGATGCTCAAGAATAATTTCTATGAAAAAATAAAAAAATTATATGAGCAACATGCTTCACTAGAACAATTAAAAGAACTCTTAGGTAAGGGGCGCGCTAAAAAAGGAATGTTTGAAGGAGACCTTGATGAAGGCGAATTGGAGATAGGACAAGTGAGCGCACTAATTAGAGAAATTAAACCTGCATCCCAAATAGTATCTGAAATAGTTCAAGAATTTGAGTCTGCACTTAAAAATCCACTAAAATAAAATACTATATTTGTTCGTTTGTAAGAATATAAGCCAATAACCCCCTAACATGAATCTTCCTGCAACTGGCTGTGCGGTAAAAAAGTGCGTATTATTCTTAATCTTTTTTATACTACTTTCTTCTATTTACTCAGAAGAAGTTTACGCGCAAGTACCCACAGAAACTCCAGATTTACCAATTGATCCCAACGCTCTTAAAAACGCCTCTTCGTCAGAGCTTCAGAATTATTTAAAAGACTACAACCAGCCTGGCCAAAAGCCTGGTGAAGATATACATAAAGGATTGCTGCAAAACGATAAGAGTCTTATCAATAAGGATAGCACCAAGCGTGATAATTATAAAAGAAGTTTAGCTGATCCCAGCGGAGTTTTTGGTGCAGATCTTTTTCATAACAGCCAGGTGATGGAACTCACTCAACTTTCCACACCACCTTTGGATTATCCAATTGGTGTTGGCGACCATATTGTGGTTACTTTGTGGGGAGGTGCAGATTTTGAGCAGGATTATGTCGTGGCGCGCGACGGTTCTATTTTCCCTCAAGGATTAGGAAAAATAACAGTTCAGGGGCTTACATTTAATAATGCACGGGCAATTATTTACGATCGTTTTAAAAGAGTAATTCCTGCTTCCACCAATATTTCCGTAACGCTTGGACAACCAAGATCTATTGTTGTGCAGGCCTCGGGGAATGTAAATAATCCAGGTCCGCTTGTAGTTTCTGCATTTACCAATGCATTAAATGTCGTTGCATTAGCCGGCGGTGTGAGCCAGTATGGGAACTTGCGCAATATTCTTATATCGCGCAACGGAAGGATCATTGATTCTATTGATGTTTACAAATATTTGAATACGGGCGATTTTGGGAAACATCTTTACCTGGAAAATAATGATTTTGTAATCGTTCCATTTTTTGATAAAAAAGTTTTAGCCAGTGGTCAGTTTCGGCGCCCGATGTATTACCAATTAAAAAAAGGAGAGGGAGTTCGAGATCTTCTTAAATACGCCGGTGGCTTTACTCCTGATGCCTATGCTTCAGGTGGTATAATCATTAGAAATGAAAATGAAAAGCAGATAATAAAAACAGTGAACATGAATGCTATTGGCATGAGAGCCAATGGCGAGGTAGCTGATGAGCCACTTTATGATGGAGACATTGTAGCTGTGAATCTCATCAACCCGGGTCTAAATAATAAAGTGATAGTGAAAGGTGAGGTGGCATATCCGAATGTATATGAGCTTAGAAAAGGGGACAGGCTTTTTGATGTGATTAACAGGGCAGGTGGTATTACTCCTAACTCATACCTGGAAAGAGCTTACGTATATAAAGGTGCGGGTGACTCTACCACACTGCGTTCTGATAAAATAGATGTGAACTTAACAGATCTTAATAAAAATCTGGGGAGTGTATATAATATTCCTATTGAATCCAATGATGTGATAGAGGTATTTAATAGAAATCAATTTACTGACAGACAATTCATAAGTATAGAAGGCGAAGTAAGAAAACCAGGCACGTACCAAAAATATGGTGGTATGACCCTAAAAGACCTATTGTATTTTGCAAATGGTCTAAAGCCTTCTGCAGAGTTCGGTAATATAGTTGTAAGCAGCGTTGTAAATGTAGATTCCTCACAGCACGGATTAAAACCAACACAAACTGTAGAACATTCATATTCCATTTCCAGTGACCTATCAATAGATTCAATTACTGAAAAAGTAAAATTAAAACCCTATGACCAGGTTTTCGTGAGAAAAAATCCTGATTTTCATTTGCAGCAAAACGTGAAAATACAGGGTGAAGTAATGTATCCGGGGACCTATCCAAAACTTCAAAACAGAGAAAGACTATCTTCTTTTATTCAACGATCCGGAGGCTTGAAGGAATCTTCAAATGCTGGTGGTGCAATGTTGTATCGCGTAAAAGATACCATTAACAGAACCAACCCACTGCTACTTATCAATAAGGTAAAATACATCCGCGATACTACAGGTACTATTATAGACAGCGTAATCGCAGACCCCTCTGAACAAATTAGCATTGATCTTGCAAACGCAGTAAAACATCCGGGTTCAAAATATGATATGGTATTGCAGGCGGGCGATTTGATTTACGTACCTGTCCTTAATCCCGTGGTATCAGTAAAAGGTTCTGTACAAAATGAATTGAAATTGTATTTTGAAAAGGAGCACACAAACCTTGGTTATTATATTGACAAGGCAGGTGGATATGGAGAAAGGCCATGGAGAAGTCGTATTTATGTTACATATGCTAATGGAAAAAGCAGTCGTACACGAAATTTTGGTTTCTTCCATTTTTATCCTAAAGTGGATGCTGGAAGCGTAGTAACCGTTCCTATAAAACCACAGGGAAAATCAGTAACAACTTTCGTTAGCCAGGCATTTGTGACTGCGATTCCTATTTTCATCGCTTACATTCTTACTAAAGCAAAATAACCTGATGACCTCACAGCAACTAATTACGGCATCCTTTAGAAGGCTTAAAAAATATTGGCTTTTTATTTTTCTATTTGCAGTTATTTTGGGTGCAGCACTTACATTTTATGCACTTCGGCAACCAGTTACTTATACTTCTACAGCCACTATTTTTCCATTAACAGCAGGTAGCGATAATAATAATTCTGTACTCAGCGCTTTGATGGGTACAAGCGAAAATTCTAAAAATTTTTCTGAAGATGCCTCCATAAATATTATTGAGTTAGCCCAAAGCAGGGCCACTCGTGAAGAAGTTGCTTCCATTAAAGACAGCAGCCGCGGTAACAAGACGATAGCAGAACTATTATTAAAAGATATTAACGATCATCGGGGCTTTATGGAAAAAAAAGTGGATTTGCCTGCGGGAAGCGAAGCAGAATTAAATTGGGCAATAAATTTATTAAAAGGTAGCCTGAATGCTTCCATAAATAAAAACAACAGCTTTGTACTTAACTATACAGCACGAAGCCCGGATATGGCGCGCCTCGTAAGCTATGGATTTATTGATAAAATTTCTTCATTTTATATTGATCTTAAACGTGAAAAAGCAAAAAGGGACTATGAGTTTGCTACAGGTAAAGTTGACTCATTGCGTGGTGTGATGAACCGCAAAGACAACCAACTTATCGCAATAGATAAACGCACGCTGTTTACAAATACGGCTAAGCTTCAATTTAGAGTGCCGACTGAAAATCTTCTTGCAGATAAGCAAATGATACGTCAACAATATGCTACTGCAGTTGCTAATCAACAAAACGCTTCTTATAAATTACAAAAAGCGACACCAGTAATTAAGGTGTTGGATAAGCCTGAACCTCCCTATGACATACAATCCAAATCTCCAATAATGTATGGCCTTATTGGTTTTTTTGGAGGGATTTTAATTATCTGCCTGTTACTAACGGCTAACTTGTTACTTCGGTATGCAAGTTTTGAAACACGGAAAGCTATTTTTGGCAGCGGTGAATTAGAAGTCATTAAATCAGAACCACAGATTAATTGATAATAATGATTAATTTTTTCAACTCGCTATGACCTTAGAAATATTTTTATTAAGTGTCTGACCCCTAGCCTTCAATGCTTCTTAAATTAGCACACTAACATATCCTCTAATTAGCACATTATCATATTATATCATTAGCACATGATATTCAGGACTTTCTAAAAAGCCATCTGCCCATTTCTCTAAAAGTTACTTTTTTTCCATACAATAATATTCCTGTGCGGTAAATTTTTGCTGCAAGCATAGTAGTGAGTACAAAACCTACCACCAGGGAAAGCATGGAAACAATCAATTGCCACGCAGGTACACTCCCTGAAGGTATTCTTGCCATCATTACAATAGGTGAAGAAAAAGGGATCATACTACCCCAAACAGCAATGGGCGCATCCGGATTTCCTGCAGCAGTAGTCATAATTATGAAAGATAAAATGATTGGCATAGTAATAGGCAACATCAGTGATTGTGCTTCTTGTGGATCTTCATTCACTACACTCCCAACAGCTGCAAATAGCGAGGCATAAAAAAGATAGCCTGCTAAAAAGTAAAATAGGAAACATGGAATAATCAATGCCCAATTAGCAGAAAGGAAACTGGTTTTTGCAGAGAAAAAACTCATCGCGGCAGAACTATTTGCGGCACTCATGGAAGTTCCGGCTGCCTGTGCCTGATGTAATGTGTCAGGAGTTAAAACAGAAGAAGCAATTGATGAGAGGGTAACTATTAAAACAAGCCAGATGAGTAATTGTGTAATGCCCACGGCTGCTATTCCCAAAATCTTACCCATCATTAGCTGAAATGGTTTTACTGAACTAATGATTACCTCCGCAATACGGTTCATCTTCTCTTCCATTACACCCCGCATTACAGCAGCGCCATAGATAAAGAGTGTCATATAAATTAAAATGCCACTTCCAAATCCAATTCCATAGGAAAGTCCGGCATTCGATTGCTCTGTTTTATTTCCCTGTTTTATCACAGGGCTAAAGCGATACATATCATCCTCATTCAACTTATTAATTGAATCAAGGATCTTGCGGTCTATATTATTTTGTAAAAAAGCTCTGTTGCGTATAGCATTATTGATCTGGTCTTTTATTTTATCTTCGGTGTTCATCCCCAATTGCTTCTCAGATACTAAGCTAATGGAGTCATTTTTAGAAGAATAATCTGAAGGGATTTTTAAAAAAGCAGCATAACCTTTTTCCTTGTAATTATTGATATTTACATCCTGAGGAAATTCATATGTCACTGATCGATCATCCTGGAAACTATTTCTAAATATCCCATTATCATCCTGCACGGCTACCTTTTGCTTCTCATTACTTTGTGAACTAAAGTAGGCAGATGCAAAAATAAATCCTATAAAAAATAACGGCAATAAAATAGTAGAAAGGATAAATGTTTTGTTTCGCACCCGCGTCAAATATTCTCTTTTGCTTACCAGCCACACCTTGTTCATTTTAT
>JBDTXP010000017.1:0-21264 GCA_040006135.1 Ginsengibacter sp.
GAAGGCCTGGAAGAAAAAGTGAGTGGTGGTTTTTTTGTAAACAAAGATGGAAATATTTTAGGCCCTCATAAGGGCTACCCATTCTACACAATTGGTCAAAGAAAAAATCTTGGCATCGCCCTGGGCAAACCGGCATTTGTTACTAAAATAATTCCTGAAACAAATACCATTGTGCTCGGAGATGAAGACGAATTGTTTGGAAGTGAGTTGATTGTGAAAGGAATCAATTGGATAAAATACGACGGTGTAGTTGATGGGATGGAAGCTATCACTAAAATAAGGTATAAAGACAAAGGAGCGCTTTCACAAATCAGTACATACGAAAACGGTGTAAAAGTTCGTTTTTATGAAAATGTAAAAGGTATTGCTCCCGGACAAAGCGCCGTTTTTTACGAAGACGACGATGTAATAGGTGGTGGTATCATTCAAAGAAATCAATAGCATTAAAAAAACTTAAATTACGCAGTTACGTACATCAGTAAAAAATAGTAGTTTACGTAATGAAATCCTAATCATGGCTACCCATTCTCCCCAAAAAAAATTTGCCTTTAGCATTTGCCTTATGGCGATGAGCAGCATTTTATTTTTTGCTTCCTGTAAAAAACAAACGGATGTGCTCGATACAGCTCTACTTTCAGATTATTATCCCCTTCAGGTAGGTAATTATATCAATTATAATCTTGACTCTACTTTGTATGTAAATTTTGGAAGAACTCAAATAACTGCAAGCTATAAAGTACAAGATAGGATTGATGCGCAAATAACGGATAACCAGGGAAGGTTGTCTTACCGTATTGTACGCTACCAGCGCAAAACAGATAATGATCCATGGGTACCCAAGAATACATTTATGGCCACCCCAACTGATAACGCCATTGAGTATGTGGAAAATAACCTGAGGTACATCAAACTTCATGCGCCTGTAGTACAGGATTTTTCCTGGAAAGGAAATCGATTTATTAACACTACCGGAATAGATCCTGATTTGCGATACATGGAAGACTGGGATTACGTTTATGATAGTGTTGGTTATCCCCTTACGATTAATGCGCTTCAATTTGACAGTACAATTAAAGTATTTGAAAGAGACCAATTTGATGGCGATCCGCCTAAACCTACCAGTACCGGCTATGCTGAGAAAACATATTCAATGGAAAAATATGCGAAAGGCGTTGGACTTATTTTTCGCGAATTTTTGCATTGGGAATATCAGCCGCCTTCAAGTCCATTTCCCGGCTATACAGGATATGGGGTAAGACTTACCATTACAGGACACAATTAGCATTTTCCATCAATAAAGGATCTACATGAAGAATTGGATTTTTACAAGCAAAGTGATTTTTCTTGCATTCCTATTTTCTTTTTGTGCAAAAAATACTTCAGCCCAGTTTACGAGGTATGTTATAAAATTTAAAGATAAAACCGGCACACCATTTTCTATTTCAAATCCATCTCAATTTCTTTCACCACGTGCAGTAGAAAGAAGAACTAAACAGCATATTCTAATTGATGTATCTGACTTACCCATTGTACCGCGATATATTGATAGCGTTCGGCTCTCGGGAAATGTAAAAGTCTTGAACAGTAGTAAATGGCTTAACCAGGTATGCATAGAAACATCCGATGCGGCGGCATTAGCCAAAATAAATTCATTCTCCTTTGTTGAAAAGAGCGATCCTGTAAAAAAGATCAGCAATCGAGGTGTTTTTCAGAAAAGTAAATTTGCTGAAGAATTTAAAGGCACATTAAGCCCGGCATCACCTGCCGGCGTAAATGATTTTTATAATTATGGAAACGCCTTTGGTCAAATTCACATACACGAAGGTGAGTATCTGCATAATAAAGGTTTTCATGGAGAAGGCATGGTCATTTCGGTTATAGATGCAGGATTTTATCATTATCAATCCTTGCCGGCATTTGACAGCATCAATCAAAATCACCAGGTAATAGAAACCTTTGATTTTGTAGACAATAAAGTAAATGTCAATGAGGAATATTTTCATGGCATGAGCGTCCTTTCCATTATGGCAGGAAATATACCGGGGCAATTGGTAGGTACAGCACCCAAAGCAAAATTTTTATTATACCGGTCCGAAGATGTGTACACTGAATCTCCTGTAGAAGAACAAAACTGGGCGGCTGCCGCTGAAAGAAGTGATAGTGCAGGAGCAGATATTATTACAACATCCTTAGGCTATAGTACTTTTGACAACCCGATCTTCAATCATACCTATGCAGATATGAATGGGCATACTACTATCATTGCACGTGCCGCAACAATTGCAGCAAGAAAAGGCATGATACTCCTTGTGGCAGCAGGGAACGAAGGAACTTCTTCATGGCATTATATTACAACGCCCGCAGATACAGATAGTATTTTAACTGTAGGCGCTGTGGATGTAAATGGCAACGTAGGGAATTTTAGCAGTTATGGTCCTTCATCTGATGGACGCATAAAGCCAACAATAGCTTCTGTGGGAGTTGCAACATTTGTTTCTACACCATCTGGTGCAATCGCCGCCGGAAACGGCACAAGCTATGCGACGCCTAATGTAGCAGGCCTTGTAACCTGCCTCTGGCAAGCATTTCCCGAATTTACCAGCAATGAAATCATGGCTGCTGTAATAAAAAGTAGTAGTAAATATAAGACACCGGATAACAGAATAGGCTACGGCATTCCTGATTTCAAAGTTGCTTATGAAGATTTATTGAAGCAACAAACTCTTCGGAATATAACATTGATCCTTGGCAGCGATGATATAAAAGTTTTTCCCAATCCTTTTGGAAAGAAGTTTTCAGTTGTAATGAAAACAAATAGTGAGAATTCATTAATCTTTCAATTGTCAGGAAGTGATGGGAAAATATATTTAAAGAAAAATATTTCGATAATTCCCTCTTCTAATCAATTGATAGAATTCAATGAACTTCCGGCTTTATCCAAAGGGGTGTATTTTCTTAAAATCGGAGATGGTAAAAAATATAAGACTCAGAAGTTGATAGTTAATTAACCAATTTATTTTTTTAAGAAAAGCGCGCCAAACAAAGTATCTGCTTTCATTTCATACCCTTTAAAATAGTGGCTTTCTAATAGTTCCAGTCCCAATTGTTCCTTCACGAAATGTATGTTGGCTTCATTTTCCTTTTCAAAAACACTGCAGGTAACATAAACCAGGCAGCCACCAGGCTTTAATGAATCAACCGTGTTTCTTAATATATTTTTTTGCAAAGTTGCATACCGGTCAATTTCGGAATCATGAAAAAAACGAAGTTGTTCAGGCGTTCGCGACCAGGTACCAGAACCGGAACAAGGAACATCGGCGATGATGAGATCAAAATCTTTGTGAGGAGGAATATATTTTTTCGCCGCAATATCTGCAACCAAAAATTTATAATCTTTTATTCCTGCGACAGAAAATCTTTTTTGCAAATTATCTAAAATACTTTTGCGCTTATCGCTTACTGTGAGCTTTAGATTTTTCAAAATGTCATAAGCAAGAATAGACTTACCCCCACTTCCAGCGCAACAATCCCAGCAATTTATATTTCCAGGTAAATATTTTTGGGCTGTTATCAGTAAACTACCAACTTTTTGCGAATTGTAATCCTGGATTACCGTCATTTTATCGGGAATAAACACTTCGCTTATCTTAGTTTCGGCGGTTAGTGCCAGGCAATTTTCTTCCTTTATTTCAAAAGGTATGGCCGCTTTTTTCAATGTATTTATAACATTTGTGTAAAAGCCCGGTCTGACTCTTAGAAAGACATCTGGTTGAAATAAAAAAGAAAGTTGAAAAGATTTTTTGCAAATTTCTTTACTCAACATGGCTGTTAATGGAAATATTTTCTCCGTATCAAAAATGTCCTTAACCTTATTTAGCTTTTCAAAAACAGGAATTTGTATCTGGTCGTTCCAATCCTCTGGCAAGATTTTCACCTTTGGTGATGAAGAATGCTGCGTCAAAAAATAACCCAGTAATAATTTTTTTTCTATAGAAATATCGGCTATAGCCCCATGGCCTAAACGAAAATAGCCATAACAAAGCGCAGATAAAATGCGCCGGTCACGGCTGCCGTGCTTTTTGTTTAAAGAAAAATATTTTTTTAGAAAAATATTGAACGGAACATCGCCGCGGTATGACTTTAATATATTCGCAGCATACTGAATATAGCGTTTGGAATGATCTGCTTTCCCGGCAATAGCCTCATCTTGTGATAGATCATCCATACCCATATTTATAATTGCAATAAAGCTTTCATCGGGTCTTTACCGAATAAAAGTTGATCAGGGCTTTCCAGCATTTCTTTTATTCTTACTAAAAATCCAACAGACTCGCGACCATCAATTACCCTATGGTCGTAGCTTAAAGCAACGTACATCATAGGCTTCACAACTACCTGGCCTTTAACCGCCATTGGCCTTTCAACTATATTGTGCATACCGAGAATGGCGCTCTGAGGAATATTAATAATTGGCGTACTTAATAAGGAACCGAATATGCCACCATTCGTTATAGTGAAAGTGCCACCCGTCATTTCTTCAATAGTGAGTTTGCTTTCTCTTGCTTTTACAGCCAATTGAACTACCTCTTTTTCTATTTCAGCCATGCTAAGGCTTTCAGCATTTCTAATTACAGGCACTACCAATCCTTTGGGCGAAGAAACTGCAATAGAGATGTCACAATATTCATGACCGATAATATTTTCACCATCAATCCTGCTATTAACAGCAGGCCATTCCTGCAACGCAAAGCAACAAGCTTTCGTAAAAAAGCTCATAAAGCCCAAACCAACATCATGCGTCTTTTTGAAGACCTCTTTATATTTTGTCCGTAATTCCATTATGGCGCTCATATCCACTTCATTAAAAGTGGTGAGCATGGCAGTTTGATTTTTGGCCTCCACTAATCTGCGACTAATTGTTTTACGCAGGTTGCTCATTTTCTTGGAACTCTCTTCCCTGCTATACATTTCATGTCCAATGGCACGTCCGGGATTTGTAAGTGCGTCCATCACGTCATGCTTCATTATTCTTCCGCCGCTTCCTGAAGGTGTTACTTTATTGGTATCTATTTTTTTATCGGCAATGATGGCCGCTGCAACAGGACTTGCTTTTAAATCTCTCTTTTTTTCTACAGTTGGAGTTTCAGCCTGGGGCTTTACCTTTTCTGCTGGTTCACTTTTGGTTGGTGGTTTTTGCTCTTGCTTTGCATCAGGTTCTGGTTTTGCTTTTACTTCTTTCGCCGGCTCTGCACCAGCTGGCTTTTCTGCTTTATCATCTATTGAAGCAACCACATCTCCAATTTTCAATGTATCATCTTCTTTGGCAATAGTATGCAGCAATCCTGCCTGTTCAGCATTTATCTCAAATGTTGCTTTCTCACTTTCCAATTCTGCAATTACCTCATCCCTGTCTACCCACTCACCATCTTTTTTAAGCCATTTTGTAAGAGTTACCTCAGTAATACTTTCGCCAATAGACGGCACCTTTATTTCTATCGCCATTCTTTTTTTTTAAAGTGTTACAAACCTACATCAAAATGCTAAGGGAGCAAAAGCCAGAAGAAATAGGGAGATTAAACCATCAATGCTGCTTTTAATATTTCCGCCTGCTCTTCCTTATGAACTTTAGAATATCCCGTAGCAGTTGCGGCACTTGCCGCGCGGCTGATGATGCCAAAATTAATTTCAGTTAAATTCATCCTTAACCAGGAAGCTGCTCCCATATTTAATGGCTCTTCCTGAACCCAATACCACACAGCTTTTCCATATTTTTTATGCAAGGCAGTTAGTTGATCTGCAGGCAGTGGATATAATTGCTCAAGTCTTATAATTGCAACACCTTTTATTTTATCTACTACTCTTTTTTCATGTAGGTCAAAAAATATTTTGCCGGAACAAAATATTACTCTCTTAATTTCAGATGGTTCTGTAACATCAACATCATCTATTGTTTCTTTAAATCCGCCTGTGGTGAAATCTTCTATTTTACTGTATGATCCCGGGTGGCGAAGATTAGCCTTCGGTGAAAAATTTATAAGCGGTTTTCTGAAAGGCCAAGCCAATTGCCTGCGAAGGCAATGAAATAAATTAGCGGCCGTCGTTACATTTGTCACTACTATATTAAGCTCCGCGCACATTTGCAGAAAACGTTCTATCCTTCCGCTACTATGCTCCGGTCCCTGGCCTTCATACCCATGAGGAAGCAGCATTACCAATCCATTCATGCGATGCCATTTTTGTTCAGCACAACAAATAAACTGGTCAATGATAATTTGAGCACCATTAACAAAATCTCCAAACTGAGCTTCCCATAAAACAAGCGCATTAGGATTAGCCATCGCATAACCATATTCAAATCCAAGAACAGCATACTCACTCAGTAATGAGTTGTAAATGCGCATTTGACCTTGCTCTGGAGAAACATTGCTTAGACGATTATAAAAATTATCATTAGTCTCATCGCGAATCACTGCATGCCTGTGACTAAAAGTACCTCTCCTAATATCTTGTCCACTCATTCTTACATCTTTGCCATCATTAAGAATTGTTGCATAAGCCAGCAATTCACCTGTTGCCCAATCAAATTTTTGTTCTTTATCAAATAAATTGATCTTATCCTGTAATATTTTTTTTATTTTTTTTAAAGGAGTAAAATCTGCAGGCCATTCCATGATAGCATGAAATAACCTTTCAATTTCTTCTTTTGAAACAGCTGTAATAGGCGAAGATTTAAAATCCTCCTTTGTCGCAGTCCTTAAACTTTGCCACCACAATTCAGGTTTTTGATAAGTGTACGGCAAAGGATTTTGTTTGATTTCATCAAGCCTTTCCTGTAACTCTTTCCAAAAATTATCTTCCATTTCCTTTGCAAGTTCTGCCGCGCCTTCTTCACCATGCATCATTAACCACTTTATATAAACTTCCCTGGCATTCGGTTGCTTATCAATCAGCGCATACAAACCTGGCTGGGTGAATTTTGGATCATCGCCTTCATTATGGCCATGCCTTCTATAGCACACCATATCAATAAATATATCTGTATTGAATTCCTGCCGATACATCATCGCGATCTGAGATATTTTAACTACCGCTTCTGCATCATCACCATTCACATGAAAAACCGGAGCCTGGATCATTGAAGCAACCGATGTGCAATAATCAGATGTACGCGCATCATCAAAATCAGTGGTAAAACCAATTTGATTGTTAATAACAAAGTGAAGCGTTCCTCCGGTACAATAGCCTTTTAAGCCACTCATTTGCAGCACTTCATAAATAACACCCTGGCCTGGTAAGGAAGAATCACCATGTATAAGAATTGGTAATATTTTATCATAATCACTATCATATTCCACATCTGCTTTACTCCTTGCAAAACCCAGGACAACAGGATCTACTGCTTCAAGATGCGATGGATTTGGCGCCAGTTTAAGATGAATACTTTTTCCACTTGCTGTTTCCACATCACTACTGTAACCCTTATGATATTTTACGTCTCCGCTCCCCATCGTAGAATCTACAGGCGCGCTTCCTTCAAACTCGGTAAATATTTGCTCATAAGTTTTACCCAAAATATTCGCCAGTACATTTAACCTGCCCCTATGTGCCATACCTATTTCCACTTCCTGCACTTCGTTATTTGCTGCAGTATCTATAATAGCATCGAGTGCTGCTATAGTACTTTCACCTCCTTCAAGAGAAAATCTTTTCTGACCCACATATTTTGTTTGAAGAAATTTTTCAAACATAACTCCCTCATTAAGCTTTTGTAAAATGCGGCGCTTCTGTGTTAATGGTATAGAATCAAGCATTGTCTTCTCAACAGCATTGATGATCCATTCAACTTTCGCTTGATCGTTAATGTAAGAAAACTCAACTCCTAAAGATTGGGTATAACATTTTTTGAGATGTTCTATAATTTCTTTTAATGGAGATGCTATTAGGCCTGCAAATTTTGCGGATTGGAAAACAGTATCTAAATCTTTATCATCTAAGCCAAAGAAAGATAAATCTAAATTCGCCCTTCGATCCTTTCTTTCACGAATAGGATTTGTTTTAGCCACCAGATGGCCTCTTTTTCGATAAGCTAAAATCAGGTTATAAACGCCAAACTCTTTTTCAAGATTCCCAACAGTGGTCTCCGAGATAGTTTGACCATTATTATTATCGGAAGCATAATCAAAGCCTTCAAAAAATTTTCTAAATTCATCATCTACAGCATCAGGATCCTTTTTGTAATCTGCGTATAGGTTTTCAATGTATGATGGGTGTGAGGAGGTGATATACGAAAAATCTTTCATAATAAAATAAAATTATCACAAGAGCAAACAGCTAAAAAATGAATTAGTACTTAAAAATGACAAATATCGTTTCTTTTGACAAGATTAGCATAGATCAATGATTAAAGTCATGGCAAATTTTAGTAAGTCTGATCAAGCGTTTAAGCAATTATAATCGCAATTGATATATTTTTAGTTTGCTTATCAAAAATCCTTAAGGTCAACGTTTGTATCTAATATCCCAATTATAAATTCAGATTCCAATAACGCCGGAAAATCAGTTTTTCTTTGGTATGTTTTTTAAAAATATTTATCTATCTTTGCCGCCCTAAAATAAAATTATGGCTAATCATTCAGCAACTAAGAAAAGTGTAAGACAGAGTGCTACACGTAATGAGCGTAACCGTTACCAGGGTAAAACTACCCGTAATATGATTCGCGATTTTAAAGTCTTAGAAGATAAAGCAGTAGCAACTGAAAAATTTCCAGACCTTGTTTCCAAAATTGACAAACTTGCCAAAAGAGGGATTATTCATAAAAACAAGGCTGCCAATTTAAAGAGTAAATTAAGTCGCAGTTTAGTCACTGCAGTAAAGGCCAAATAAATTCTTAAACAAATAATATTTCAACCGCTTGCTTACCGCAGCGGTTTTTTTATTTTCTAGATATTTTAATATCAACCGGATAATTATACAAAAATTTTATTCTTAAGTAAGTTGTTCCCAAAAGAAATTACCTTAGTCATTCTTACACACCTAAAACCTATCTATGACAAAAACTTTCCTTCTCTACATTTTTACTATTTTTTTTGTATCCTTCGCCTTTACACAAGGCAGTGAAACTTTTTCTAAAATTCCTGCAGCAGCAACAAATTATGCTACCCGTGACTGGACTGGAGATAATGGATTAGCCTGGTCAGCAACTGATGCCCGGACTGATCAGACAATGAATGGAAAAGCGATCGTAATAAGAAATGGATCGGTAAGCTGCGCAGGAATTCCTAATGGAATAAGCACCTTAAGCTTTTCACATCAACAATTTTTTACAGGCTCTAATCCAGTATTACAGATTTATATTAACGGAACACTTGCAGGAACTGTAAACCCAACTACTGCGCTGGCTACTTCGACTATCAATAACATCAATGTTTCCGGTAGTTTTGCCCTTGAAATAAGGCAGGTAACCAGTGGGTTGCGTATTGGTATTGATGATATTTCCTGGTTATCATATAATGCAGCTGCCTGTACAAAACCAAGTGCACAACCCACAAATCTTTCACTTACGGCAAGTCCTATAACGATTTCAGGATCTTTTTCCTATCCATTGCCAGCCGCAGATGAATATCTAGTAGTACGCAGTACATCGTCCTCACTAAATGCAACTCCGGTTGATGGCGTTACATATACACCAGGGCAGCCTCTCGGTGATGGTTTTGTCGTGGATGCTATTTCCGATAATCGATTTACTGATGGGAACCTCACTTCGGCTACTTTATACTATTACTTCATTTATGCATTAAATGATCAGGATTGTTCCGGTGGGCCTAGCTATTTTATTACAGATCCACTTTCGGGAAGTACCACTACACAATCACTTCCACCCTGCACCACTCCTGATGGCACTGCAAGTAACATCATCCTTTCTCCCGGTAACAACGTAATTTCCGGATCATTTGATGCAGCAACAAATACAAATGAATATTTAGTTGTCATTAGCCTTAACGCTTCCTTATCAGTTTCGCCTTCAAACGGCACTTCTTACAATGAAGGTGATGCTTTTGGCGGAGGGACTGTTGTAAAATTTAGTAATACACTATTTTTTTTGGCAACAGGACTTACAAAAGCCACAACGTATTATCTTTTTATTTTCTCGGCGAATAGCGAATGTACAGGCCAGCCTTTTTATTTAAATACCCCATTATCTGTTTCAGTCACAACCACCAATGATAGTACAGGAATTCCTTCGGGATATTATAATGGGGCTGATGGCCTTACCTGCCAACCCTTAAAAACAAAATTGAGAGATATTGTTTCAAATGGATATGTAGAACTAACCTACACCCCAGGAGTATGGCAGGCTTACCAATTTACTGACCTTCGCAGTAATGATAATAATACTGATAGTATAGTTTGGGATATTTACAGTGATAATCCTTCCGGACCAGAACCCTATACATATAAGTATCAAATAAATCAATGTGGTTCTTACTCTAAAGAAGGGGATTGTTATAATCGCGAACATAGTACACCAAAATCATGGTTTGCCAGCGCTACACCAATGTACACTGACGTAAATCACCTTTATCCTACAGATGGTTATGTCAATAATATGCGGAGTAATTATCCATATGGCGAAGTGAATGCGCCGACTTTCGAATCAGCTAATCATAGTAAATTAGGAACAGGAAATAATTTTGGTTATTCAGGAATAGTATTTGAACCTATTGATCAGTACAAAGGAGATCTGGCACGCACAAGTATGTATATGGCTACCCGATATGAGAATGAAATAATAACCAACAACTGGTCCGCTAATGGTACTGCGGATGCATTGTTTCTTAGCATAGCAGATGAATCAGATGCAGCAAAAAGAAAATTGCAGATTTATGATACATGGTATTTAAAGACCATTTTTAAATGGAGCGACCAGGACCCAGTAAGCCAGAAAGAAGTGGATCGTAATAATGCGATCTATTATCAATCAGGTCAGCACAATAGAAATCCATTCATTGACCATCCGGAATATGCTGCGATGATTTGGCAGTGCACAGGACTATTGCCTGTTACCATTATTGATTTCACAATCGCACGCCAAGCCAACTCTATTCTTCTTCAATGGTACGCAACCTATGAAACAAGCTTTAAAGAATATGAAGTTCAAAGTAGCACTGATGGCGTACATTTTATTAAATCCGGGATAGTTACCGCACGTAATCTTTCTAACTATTCCTATGTAGATGGCAATCTACCTGACGCAAACCTACTTTTTTACAGGTTAAAAATGATTGACCAGGATGGAAAATATGCTTATAGTAAGATAGTATCTGTTCGGCTTAATAATAATTTTTCCAATGCCGTTGTTTTCCCCAACCCGGTAAAAAATGAATTAAAGATTCAATTGAAAAAGTTATTACCTGTTAGCAGCACTTTGAGAATAATTGATATGGCTGGCCGGGTTATAAAATCTCAAAATATTTCTTCAAACACAGGTTATATCATTGAAAATGTGTCAGGTTTGTCGGCAGGTCGTTATTTTATAAAAATAATTTCGCCTAAAGAAGTAATTAATTCTTCATTTATTATTGTGAAATAATAACTCTAAAAAAGCATTTTTAATCACGCAAGTTTTTTGTTGCGTGATTTTTTTTGTGCGATAATTAATACTTCAATTTACTTTTATACAATTGGTCGCATTATATTCATATGCTTTAATAAGAAAAAAATATACATTTAAAATCATTAAATGAAATCCAGTACCTACTTCATTGGTAAAATACTATTACTCTTTTTTTTTACTCAAAATATTTTTATGGCAGCAGCAACAGCTCAACAAACAGTTTTTGAAAAATCCAATGGCAAGGAAACTGCTACATATTTCCAGGTAATTCAATTTTACGAGGCATTAGCCAAAAAATCTGCAATTATAAAATTGCAAGCCATTGGAATGACCGATGCAGGATATCCACTTCACCTCGTATTATTAAGTGCTGACAAAAAATTTGACCCAAAGGAATGGCACCGGCAAAAGAAAGTAGTGCTCATGATCAATAATGGCATACACCCGGGTGAGCCGGATGGGGTAGATGCAGGTATGATGCTTGTACGGGATATCGTGCACGAAAAAATAAAATTGCCTTCAAATGTTGCGATTGGCCTGGTTGCACTTTATAACATTGGAGGAGCATTAAATAGAAATAGTTTTAGCCGTGTAAATCAGAATGGGCCAAATTCTTATGGCTTCAGAGGAAACGCACAAAACCTGGATCTCAACAGGGATTTCACCAAATGTGACACAAAAAATGCGCGATCCTTTTCAGAAATTTTTCATTTGCTGAACCCAGATATTTTGGTTGATACACATGTAAGTGATGGCGCAGATTATCAACATACTATATCGCTGATCAGTAGCCAGTACGATAAATTAGGAAAGGATTTAGGTGGCTGGGTAAAAGATGTATTTGATCCTTCCCTATATAAAGGTATGAAAGAAAAAAAATGGGATATGGTACCCTATGTAAACGTAGAAGATTCAGATCCATCAAAAGGATTTTCACAATTTAATGATGCTCCAAGATATTCTTCCGGCTATGCATCGCTTTTTAATACAATTGCTTACATGCCTGAAACACACATGCTTAAGCCTTATAAGGATAGGGTGAAGTCAACTTATGATTTGTTAAAAACATTTATAGAGCAATGTAACAATCATGCACAAGTGATAATTAAAAAAAGAATTCAGGCTTTAAAATCTACCTTAAACCAAAAAGAATTTGCGCTTTCCTGGAAACCGGATTTCAATAATTTTGATTCGGTGCCTTTTATGGGTTACACTGCGGGAAAAAGGATTAGTAATGTGACAGGACAGCCGATATTATTTTATGATCACACGAAACCATTTACTAAAAATGTAAAATATTTTAATCGCTATTTGCCGGGCAATGTAGCAACCGCACCTCAATCCTACATTATTCCGCAAGGCTGGTGGAGTGTTATTGATCTTCTAAAATTGAACCAGGTAAAAATGACCAGGATTAAACAGGATACAATGATCGAAGTAATGGTTACACATATTGAGAGTTATAAATCCATGCCAACATCTTACGAAAAGCACCATAAAAACAGCCAGGTTATAACAAGCGAAAAGCGTGAGAAAATACAATTTCTAAAAGGGGACTATATGATTGATCTAAACCAACCTTCAAAAAGGTATTTAGTAGAGATGCTGGACCCGCATGGGGATGATAGTTTTTTTTCCTGGAATTTCTTTGATGCTATTTTGCAGGAAAAGGAAGGTTATAGTGACTATCGGTGGAATGATGTAGCAGAAAATTTTTTAAAAAAGAATTCAGATCTAAGAAAAAAACTGGATGAGAAAAAAGCGTCAGATAGTGCATTTGCAAAAAGTGGTTTAGCCCAGCTCAATTTTGTCTATAAAAATTCTCCATGGTATGAGCCGGCACATTTAAGGTACCCTGTTTATGGATTATTTTAAAATCTACTGTGAAAAATGGAGGAATTACTTCAAATAGCGCAATCTTCACATGCAAAAAGCTGCCTTATTGAGGGTCCTAAAACTATTAAAAAAGAAAGCTATTTATTGGCAGAAAAACCTTAATTTTGCACCCCAAATTATTTAATCACCAGGCCGAAAGGCTAAAAAACAATGTAAATGCAAAATTACGAATTGATGGTGATTTTTACCCCGGTACTTTCTGAGGAAGAATATAAAGCTGCCCAGAATAAATTTACCACTCTCGTTACGGATAACGGGGGCAAAATAGTGCATGCGAATGCATGGGGACTAAAATCACTGGCGTACCCGATCCAGAAAAAAACAACCGGTTTATACTGGGTTCTGGAATACGAAGCGCCAACCGACTTCAATGAAAAGCTGAAAATTCAGCTTTTGCGCGATGAATCAGTTATCCGCCAAATGTATACTGCACTCGACAAATACGCCGTAGAGTACAACAAAAAGAAAAGTAAAGGCGTAACTTCTGAACAACAAAAAGAGGAGGTAGCTCATGCCTAAACCAAATGAAATAAAGTATTTGACGGCCATAAAAGCCGAAAAGCGTCCGAAAAAATATTGCCGTTTTAAGAAAATGGGCATAAAATATATTGATTATAAAGACGCTGATTTTTTAAAGAAATTTTTAAATGAGCAAGGTAAATTATTACCACGCCGCATTACAGGTAATTCTCTGAAATACCAGCGCAAAGTGAGTGAGGCAATTAAAAAGGCACGTCAAATGGCCATTTTACCTTACGTAACAGATTTAATGAAATAATTTTTTTAACCACCCTAATCCACCAGATGGAGGAGAAAGATCGCTGCGGCAATTTGGGTAAAAATGCACAATAATGCAGGTAATATTAATACAGGATGTAAATAACCTGGGCGGCGCCCACGAATTAGTAACAGTTAAAGACGGTTATGGCAGGAACTTTCTAATTCCACACAAACTTGCGGTAGAAGCTAATTCCAGTAACCTAAAAATGTTAGAAGAAAGAAGAAAACAAATTGCAAAGAAAGAAGAAAAGCTTTTAGCTGAAATTAATGATGTTGTAAGTGTATTGCAGCAAAGTCCATTAAAAATTGGGGCCAAAACAGGCACTAGTGGTAAAATTTTTGGTAGCGTAACCAGCGTACAAATAGCACGTGCAATACGTGAACAAAAAGGATATGAAATTGATCGTCGCCGTATCACAATAATTGACGATATCAAAGAATTGGGTAATTATAAAGCCAAAATTGATTTCGGTAAAGGCCATGAAATTGAAGTGGATCTCGAAGTAATAGCTGAATAATCACTAAAAAGATTAATCCCCGCAATAGTGGGGTTATTTTTCAATTATTCTTACTTTTCCACCGGATTAACTTAAATCCGTAAAATTTGCATACTTAACAGGAGAGCAAGATTTTATGGAAAGTTAGTGTTTGTGGAATTATATAAAAAAATTGACGAAAACTAAGGGAATTTCAAAGAAAGGATTATCTTTATTTTTTATTAATGGGTTTAGTCTGTTTTTCTTTTGGCTGATGCATCACTTATAAGGTTTGTTCAGTTCATTGTAGCTACTAATTCTATTAATTGTTACAATATTTTTTAAAAAAAAAGTTTTACAATGAACATTTATGTAGGAAATCTTAGTTGGTCTATGACTGATGAAGATTTAAACGCCTTATTCGCTGAATACGGTACAGTTACAAGCGCAAAAATCCTTAAAGAAAAAAACACAGGCCGTAGCAAAGGTTTCGGATTTGTGGAAATGGAGGATGACGAAGCAGCAAAAACTGCTATTGCCACATTAAACGAAAGCGAAGTTCAGGGTCGCAAATTAATCGTGAACGAATCTCAACCACGTCCTGAAGGTGGTGGAGCCGGCGGCGGCGGCGGATACAAGAAAAGCGGCGGCGGTGGATACGGCGGCGGCGGTAGAAGTAGTGGTGGCGGCGGTGGATACGGCGGTGGCGGCGGTAGAAGCAGCGGCGGTGGATACGGCGGTAGCGGCGGCGGTGGTGGATATAAGAAAAGTGGTGGAAGCGGATACGGTAGCGGTGGTGGAAGAAGCAGTGGCGGCGGCGGTGGATATAACAAAGATTATTGATCCTTAATTATAGACATTATTTTAAATCCTTTTCTTATGAAAAGGATTTTTTTTGCGCAGTGGCGAATTATGGGATTAGGGAAAGACGAAAACCCTGGACCAATTTATTGATTGCAATAAATAAAGCTTCAACAATAATTAATATTTATTAAACCACGCTGCGGTTTCATCCAATGTGTTATTCACAAGATTCCCGACTGCCCACCAATCATGAAATATTTTAGCATACAAGATCAACTTGTCAGGTACATGATTATTGTTTAAAACTGTTTGTAATTGTTGTGATTGATTTTTAAAAACAACAATATCGGCATCGCCCTGAAATAATATTGTTGGTACTGTAGCAGGTGATACGTGATAGTATGGATTCCAATCCATATAACGTGGTGCAGAAAGGTCATTTAGAAAACTTCCTGTATAAGAAACTATCGTTGAAGCAACTAATGGATTATCCTGTGTAGAGGTAATCACCTGAATTCCAACCATCACCATGAATTAAAATAATAGTTTTTGTAGCGGCTGTTCTTCCACCCGGCAGGTACAAGTCCATTTTATTAGCACCGTTTCCAGCATATGAAAGATCTTTTAAAGTGGTATCTCCCAAAGGTGTAGGATCGACAGGTTTTTCAGGATCCTTCCACAAGAAATAAAAACAAAGGTTACAAAAAGGTATAGGCAACATTGAAAAAGGCAGGTTTATAATTCATAAGACTTATTAAACAATTACTTTGCCTCGCTATAAAACGTATAATGCCCTTATCTCTTTCCGTAGTATTACGGTAACGACAGTAAATTCAATATGGTAAACATTAAGCAATACCGCTCTTGCCTACCCTTCTAAGCTGTATATCTTTGTACCAGAAGTTGATTGATGTTCAACAAACATTAATCAAGAATCCAAATCCACTGAAAACAACCAGTTCCTTTAATCCGGGAAAAACCATAATCCGATATCAGTCAACTTCTATTTTTTTTTGACCAATACCTAAGAAGAATATATATCCAGATGAAAAATGGCCTAAAAGCCAGATCCAAATCCTAACAAAAACTTTAAACCTTCAAGATTAAATTTTTAAAACTTCCGCCCTAATCAGCGGAAGTTTTTTTTATTATCCAATTATATTAAAATAAATAAAATCTCTTTCCCTGGAATAATTGCCACCTAAAAAGTCTAATTGCAGGCAATCATCATTCTTATTTTTCTGATGGATGAGTATTAAAACCTGGTAGATAAAAAAAGAAGATTTCCCACATGCCATATACCTTGTTGAAATAAATTTTAAATGGTCCGTCAATTTTAATACTTTTTCCGTCGCTAAGCAAGATGCTATATTTAATACCACCCTCACTATTTCCCATCCCTTCCGACCTATCATTAGTTTCTGTAGTTAAATTAAAATCTATATTTTCTATCATAAAAGAGCCATTATTTATTTCTTTGAAAATTTCAAAAGTATCTTGAAATCTCTTGACCAATTCTTCTTTTGACACAACATTTCCATCCGGCTCAATGTGATCATTAGCCAGGTAAAATTTCTGATCATTTATTTGCATGTTCAGATAATCATTCAGGAAATCTTCTGTCATTTCCCTAATATCGGCTTCATGATCCGGGTGAAACTCTTCATAAAGAAAATAAGTCGTCATGCCTTTTACGGGTGCGAATGAAGTTTGGTGTTCAAATAATTCACCTGTAATAAAATCATATTTAAATCTATTGCTGCGGTCCTTTTTAAATTCAACTTCGATCGCGAATTCTTTCAGTAATTTTTGCAATTTGTTATATTCCTTCTCAAAGTCCCTATCCTTAAGATTTATAGATTTTTCAAAAATGGGCTCTTTCAAAATATCAAATACTTTCAAAGACTTACTTTCAGCATTCAATTTTTCAAATTCCAAAATACTTTTTAAAAACTGATTTTCAATATCGGGTGATAAGTTTCCACTACCTCCCATGATAGCTCCCGACTCAGCCATCATCTTCAATTTCAAAAAATCATTTTGCATACGCAGGTTTTCTTCCGGGTCATTACTGAACTTTTCTTCATTATCATCATTTTTCTTTGCAGCCATTTCTTAGGTTTTATAGGTAAAATATGAAAAAAAAGTCATTATTCACGTGCATCTACGTGGCTTGTTTTCGTATTGCTACGTTCGAGGCAGTAATTTCAATAGCATAAAGATTAGGCACTAACGCTCTTGACCCGCCATAGCTCACTGTATATCTTTGTACCAGATGATTGATAAAAAGATCACAATCCAAATTCACCGAAAAAAAAAACAATACCCTGTAAAAAACCAAACACCAATACCTTAGAAAAATATTAATCCCAATGAAAACCAGGCGATAAAAAGCCTTCCTTTATCCAGGAGAAACCAACCCACAGAATTAAAAAGATTAAACTTCCTTCTCAAAAAGTCGGAAGTTTTTTTATGTACTTTGACTCTCTTTTGCTTTCTCATGTAAAGAGTTTTATCCTATATAATTATTTGTAGAACAATAAAAGTATTTTAGCGATCAAACATTATTTATGAAAATAGCGATTCTGGGTGCAGGCATGGTAGGCCGCACAATAGCCAAAGATCTCAATGATCAATTTGAGATAACTTCTTTTGATATTAATCCTGATAACTTATTGCCACTTGAAGAGGTGGGAATTAAAACTAAAAAAGCAAATCTTCAGCAATTTGAAACATACGAAGCTTTGTTAGCGAATTATGAAATGTGCGTGTTGGCTGTTCCCGGTTTTATGGGATTTGAAGCGCTTAAAGCAGTAATAAATGCTGGAAAAAATGTGGTTGACATTTCCTTCTCTCCGGAAAATACGCTATCCCTGGATGATTTGGCAAAACAAAAAAATGTGACTGCTATTGTAGATTGTGGTGTGGCACCGGGCTTAAGCAACCTGGTCCTTGGCCATTGCAATGCTGAAATGAATGTGGAAAGTTTTGAGTGCCTTGTGGGCGGCTTACCAAAAGTTAGAATAAAGCCTTTTGAATTTAAAGCACCCTTTTCACCTATCGATGTTATAGAAGAATATACCAGACCGGCACGCTATGTAGAAAATGGAAAGCTCGTGACTAAGCCCGCATTAAGCGATGCGCAATTCCACGATTTTGAAAAAGTGGGCACACTGGAAAGTTTTAATACGGATGGACTGCGAACCCTAATAGAAACAATGCCTCACATAAAAAATATGAAAGAAAAAACATTGAGATACCCCGGTCATATAGAACTGATAAAATCGCTGATGGGTGCCGGATTTTTTGATGATAAAAAAATCAATATTAATAATTGTGACATAAGTCCAAGAGAAATAACGCTTAAACTCTTATTTGATCAATGGAAATTAAATGCCGAGGATGAAGAATTTACTTTAATGAAGATGCACGTAAGTGGAAGCAAAGAAGGGAAGCTAAAAGAATTGGAGTATTTTCTATATGATGAATATGATGCTGTTTCTAAAACAAGTAGCATGAGTCGCACGACAGGATATACTTGCAGCGCAGCAGTAAACTTAATTGCAAAGAAAATATTTAATAAGAAAGGTTTGTACCCACCTGAAATTGTTGGTGCTGATAAAAAATGTTTTGATTTTGTTTTAAATTATTTAGAAGAACGACAAGTGAAATTGAAAAAAAGAGAATTATAAAATCGAGCTATTGAAAAATTTTAAAATAAGACTTCTATTAAATTATTTTACGATTACCGTTTTTTCATCTTTTGTATAAGCACTAAAATATCCTAATGCGCCACCGGTTATATTAGAAACAGCATTTCCAGGAGCTACGTTATTATTATCGCCCGAGCTGCTTTGACTAAGGCTGGAAAAAAATTTATAAACTGAAGAATCTATGCATTGCATTTGAACAGTGATCGAATCTCCTATCTTTATTTTTTGTTCATCTGATTTGTCAAAATAGGCGAGAAAAGTATTGATCAATCTTCCATCAGAAAAATCATCATTAAGCACAAAAATATTTATATTCTGAACCCGGTTTTTGAATTGTAAAAACCGGTAAGAATTACCAATTCCTGCAGGGTCTTTAAAAATGACGTTGGCAAATTTTCGGGCATCACCAAAACTATTAAACTCAATAATATACAGACTATCTAATGACACTTTTAACGGAACCTGGCAAACAGATGAAAACTGCTGACCATTTACATTTACTGAAAGTGAATATTTATGACCAGCCTTTGCAACGATTGTCGGTGACTGGTAAACTCCTTCAGAATCCTGGGAAAGAAATACTGGAGTACCGTTACCATCCGTGATGGATACAATAGCACCATTGATCATTTTAAAATTATTCAATTCATTAAAATTTACCGATTGCGATATGATGACTTTACAGTCCCCTTGCTCATCGCTTAATGTACCCTCAATCACATACTTCGGTGCAATCTTGTTCAGGTTAATGTCAATCACCTTTTCGCAAGAAAAAAATAAAATACATGTTGCTATAATAAATAATGGGCGACAAAAAATCAATTTTATTAAAACTATATTTTTAAAAAAGCACTTCATTTATTCTTAAAATTTAAAATTATAGGAAATGGAAGGGATGAATTTGAATAATGCCGTTTGTACAGCCTCAGTCTTTGAAAGATCATCCTTATTTTCCTGAAATGTTATAGAGTAGGCATTTTCGCGCCCATAGGCATTATAAATACCGAGCGTCAATTCTGATGAAAACCGACCTTTTGATTTAAAGGACTTAGTAGCTCCAAGATCCAATCGGTGATAGGGCGGCATTCGATAACCATTTCTTTTAGTGTAATAATAATATACCTGGTTGCTTACCAGATATTTTCCTTCAGGAAAAGAAACTGCGTCACCAGTATAATAAACCCAATTGGAGGAGATAGTCCATTTTTTACTTAGCTGATAAGCAACAACGATGGCTATATCATGTGTTCTATCCTGTCTTGCATTATACCATGTATTATTATTAATACCATTAATTTTCTTTTCAGATTTTGCCAGTGTATAGCTTATCCATCCATTTATTTTACCTGATTTCTTACGAATCAATAACTCTATACCATATGCTCTCCCTTTACCATAAAGTAATTGTGTCTCTATTTTACTAGCGTTGTTAATATCTGAACCATCACGATAATCAATTTGGTTTTGGAGTGTTTTATAATAGGTCTCCGCGGAAAATTCGTATGCGTTATTTAATCCATTTTTATAATAACCAATAGAAAATTGATCTGATGTTTCCGGCTTTATATTATTGGTGGATGCTACCCATTGGTCCGTCGGACGTGCTGAAGTAGAGTTAGAAATCAAATGGAGGTACTGAGCATTGCGGGCATAGGATGCTTTAATTGACGCTAACTTAGAAAGCAATAATCTACCGGAAATACGTGGTTCTATATTAAAGTAGGTTTTAAAAATTTTTCCGTTGGGCACATGTATCGTATCAATAATTTTTCCTGCCGAATTCAAATCATAAAAATCACCACTGCCTAAAATACTAAATGCCGACACCCTTGCGCCATATGTAAAACTTAGTTTGGGAGATGCTTTATATGAGTCGCTGATAAAAAAAGCGTTTTCAAGAGAATATCTTTTTTGAAAAATAATATCATTAAAATTTGAAGTCACTGATGAAGTAACATCTCCCGGGTGAAGCGAATGATA
>JBDTXP010000018.1:0-20512 GCA_040006135.1 Ginsengibacter sp.
GAAATGGTGGCCACTCTGGGTGATGGTGATGGAAGACTTGCGATATTTTCCATAACAGGAAATAATTTCTTAAACTCCTTTTCTATAAACTTGCTGGTGAAGAAAATATTTTGAAATTTTTTTGTTTTAAATATTTTGGAAAGTGCCTTATCATTATATTCTATCACCTGCAGGCTGCTATCAGAATTATTATTCTTTGTTCTTTTTACTTTATAAAAAAGATCACCGATTGCGATACCCTTTTCCGTAAAAAGATTTTTCTTTTGAGTTACATCATACAACTCTCTCTGATAAACTGCACTTATTATTTTCCAAAATTGGTTTCTTTTACTTTCATAAAACCATTCACTGTCGCTCTCTGTAGCATGACCTCTTCCCGGAAAACTTCCAATAATTATAACCTGAGCATTTGATGGAACAAAAAATTTGTGAGGATGTATTTCAATTGTATCCATAAAAAAAGTATCAGGATTCATTCATGTTGGAAATAACACAAAAGTAATCCAGGCACAATTAGGTGCCATGAAATGAATATAATTTTAAATAAATGCTGCTACAAAGGAGGCCACGCAACTAACATAAATGCCCTCGTGAAATGATTACTTTATTATGAACAATTTTTTCTAAAATATCCGGTTGCCCGCAAACAGATTTATCGATTTTTAATGTACAAATACAATCATCTAATTGAATAAAAAGCTGGGTATGATCATTTCTTTCGTTTTCCAGGAGTTTCAAATCAGAGCAATAATAAGTAACATCTAAAAGTTTGTTATCTGGCATTTGTATATGAATATGTCGCGGTCTCGTTTGCATGATCTTGTTTTTATTTTCCTGTTCAAAAAACAAACCAAATGCAATTCAGAGCTACATTACTTTTCAACCGGGTGGGGATAAAATGCGAATAAAATCAGAAATCTTTTAAATAAAAAAAGTGGTTAAAATCAGCTGAATGGTTTTTCTCTTGCATATATTATTTTATATTTGTTGGCCGATTCGCCTAAAAACATAAGGTATTTCAGCTTTGAAATCCTGAATTAATTAAAACAACCTATGAAACTGTTGACATTCATTGTTTTTATCGTTATTCTATCCTTTCCTCATTTCGGTTGTCAAAAGGAATTTCTATTAACTGATGGTGATACTTCAATCATAACACCACCAGGTGGGCCAGGAGGTAATGTTAGCGGCACTTTTACTGCAACTATTAATGGTGTTGCTTTCGTAGCTGATAAAGTTGCTACAGCAACTAAAGCTGCCGGAGTAATTGCTATCGTTGGAAAAAACAAGGTAGGAGAACAAATTATTTTAAGAGTAAGTGACTCAGCGATTCACAATTATACATTCGACATAAACAGCGGAACTAATGTAGCGGCATATAGTAAAGATTCCTCCTATGCGTATACAACCAATGGTGGCAGTACTCCAAATCAGTCAGGAGGAGAAATGTCTATAACTTCTATTGATACAGTGAAAAAATTAATAAGCGGCACTTTTAGCTTAAAAGTTTTCAGGCCATTCGATAATACCCAGAAAGTGATTACCAATGGGATTTTTAAAAATATATCCTATGAAATCGCGGCAATTCCTCCTGCAAATGTATCAGATACATTCCGTGTAAAAGTTGATGGCACTCCTTTCCCTGCTTATGCTATTTCCAATTTTACTTACGGAACTACTGTCAATATTTCAGCTAGCAACCAAAACGTTTCCAGAACGGTTGGTTTTTCTTTTTCATCTACTATATCGCCTGGAACTTATGACCTTGCTACTGGGTTTGATTATATCGCCACGTATTATACTGGTACAGATTATATGATGGCTGAGTCAGGAAGTCTCACTATTTTAGAAAATAATGCTGCTACAAAGCGACTTAGAGCCAACTTTAGTTTTAAAGCATTTTCAATACTATCCACTACTAAAGTCATGCTATCGGAAGGCTATTTTTCTGTATTGGTTAATTAATGATGTTATTTTAATTTTTTTTAAAGGGAAACCGTCTTTAACCTGTTTCCTGATTTTGCATTAATTTCACCACTCATTTTATTAATAAAAAAGTGATTTTAATATGGCGCAAGCGATAAGAATGCCCCTGATGAGCGATACGATGACCGAAGGGAAAATTATTCAATGGAATAAAAAGGTAGGTGATAAGGTAAAGAGTGATGATTCACTGGCTGAGGTAGAAACCGATAAAGCAACCATGGATGTAGTAGGTTATGAGGACGGAACACTACTTTATATTGGTGTAGAAGCTGGTAAGTCTGCAAAAATAAATGACATCATTGCAATCGTTGGCAAAGAAGGTGAAGATTTTAAATCCATTTTAGAGGAAGATAAAAAGACTGGTAATCAAAATAAAAAGGAAAAAATACCGGTAGACAAAAAGCTTTCAGAGGTACCAGGTAAAAATGAAAATGAAGAAAAAGCAATTGCGGAAGGTGAGGAAAAGCAATCAGAGGATAAACCTGCGGATGTTGGAGTTAAGGCAGAACTTCCTGATGGCGCGAAAGTAATTCGCATGCCCCTGATGAGCGACACCATGACGGAAGGAAAAATTATTCAGTGGAACAAAAAAGTGGGTGATAAAGTGAAATCAGATGACGCCCTTGCTGAGGTAGAAACCGATAAGGCGACGATGGATGTAGTAGGTTATGAAGAAGGAACACTTTTATATATTGGTGTAGAAGCAGGAAAAGCGGCGAAAATAAATGATATAATTGCGATTGTAGGAAAGGCTGGAACGGATGTAAGTGCATTTGTAGAAGCAGAAAAAAGCGGCACAAATAATTCCCCTGCAAAAGAGCAGGATAATACTAAAAAGATTGAAGGCAAACAGGAGGCTGCTGAAAATAAAGCAGCAACTCCACAAAAAGAGCAAATGGCTTCCAATGCAGCATCAGATGCCGGCGGAAGAATAAAAGCTTCGCCTCTCGCAAAAAAACTAGCAGCCGAAAAAGGAGTAGATATTTCCCAGGTACCAGGCTCAGGAGATGGTGGAAGAATTGTGAAAAAAGATGTGGATTCATTTGTACCTAAGGCAGACCAAAAAGAAGTAAGCAAAAAAGAAGAAGCCGCAAGGCCACCACTTCAACCTTTTGCAGCCATTGGTCAGGAAAGCTATGAAGATATCCCTAACTCTCAGATGCGCAAGACTATTGCCCGCAGATTGGGAGAGAGCAAATACCAGGCACCACATTTTTACCTGACAATGGAGATTAATATGGATAATGCGATCACTTCGCGTAAATCCATAAATGAAGTGAGCCCTGTAAAAGTTTCCTTTAACGATCTTGTAATAAAAGCATGCGCAATGGCACTGCGACTGCATCCTGCTGTTAACAGTAGCTGGATGGGAGAGTTTATCCGCCAGAACAAACATATACATATAGGTTCGGCTGTAGCTGTACCTGATGGATTAATGGTTCCTGTTATTCGCTATGCTGATCAGAAATCACTTTCACAAATTGCATCTGACGCTTCTCAACTTTATGAAAAAGTAAGAAATAAAAAAATTGCTCCTGAAGAATACAGTGGCAATACTTTTACTATCAGCAATCTTGGAATGATGGATATAGAGCAGTTTACTGCTATCATCAATCCTCCGGATAGCGCTATACTCGCTGTAGGCGCCATTAAAGAAAGAGTAGTAAAAAAAGACGAAGGATTTGGTGTAAGTAACTTTATGAAAGTGACATTGAGTTGCGATCATCGCAGCGTAGATGGCGCTGTAGGCGCGGCTTTCCTGCAAACGGTAAAAGGATTTTTAGAGAATCCTGTGACCATGCTGGTTTAAAAACGGGAAATAAAGAATAAACTGTTCCCGCAAATGAGTTTGGAAAATTAGTTGCTACAAATAGAATTTTATCAATCACGGTATAATACAATTGATTTAATTAGATTTATAGTTCATTTTTATCTGTGAATAAAACCATTCAATCTACTCTTCAACTTCTTCGCTTTCATTTTTCTTTTTTTCTCATGCCTGTTTATTGGTTTGCCCTAAGCCAGGTGCCCCATATTCATTGGCCGCGTGCCATTTTGATTTTCGTAATTCTTCACCTGTTAGTTTATCCTGCCAGCAACGGTTACAATAGTTATATGGATCGCGACACATCGCCTGTTGGCGGAATTAGAAATCCGAAGGCGCCAACACGACAATTATTTTTTGTAACAATCGCTATGGATTTAATTGCAATTATTTTAAGCTTTTATATTTCATTCCTTTTTGCCATCGGAATTCTTTTCTACATCCTGGCTTCGAGAGCTTATAGCTATCGCGGCATAAGATTAAAAAAATACCCATTCATAGGATATTTTACAGTTATATTTTTTCAGGGTGCTGTTACCTATTTCTTAGTCTATTACGGAAGTAGCAATCATTTATCAGCTACTGTTCCTTCTTTAGGGATAATAGCTGCTGCATTACTTATCGGGGGCTTTTATCCGCTCACTCAAATCTACCAGCACGATGCTGACAGGGCAGATGGTGTAATTAGTATCAGTGCACGTTTCGGTTATATAGGAACATTTATCTTTACTGGCATTGTATATGCTTTTGCATTTGTTGTACTTTTCCTGTTATTTTATTTAAAAAATCAAGTGTCCTATTTTTTGATATTCCAGATCTTTATGCTTCCCGTTCTCGTATATTTTTTTACCTGGTTTATTAAAGTAAGGAAGAATAAAAAAGCTGCTGATTTTGAAAATACGATGCGCATGAATCAACTTGCATCATTTTGCAGTAATGCAGGATTCATCACTTTGTTAATAATAAAAATAATTGAGTAAGATCATATCTATTGGCACTGCTACACCAACCTTCCGCCATCGCCAGGAAGACATTTTGCATTTTATGCAAAACGTGTATGCATTGAATGAAGTGGAAAAAAGAAAATTAAAATTTCTTTATCATCAAAGCGGGATTGGATATAGATACTCCCCTATCGCCGATTACAGTCTCGCCGCAAACGAATGGACATTTTATCCCGAGGCTGAAAACCTGGAGCCTTTTCCAAATCTTGAATACCGGATGAAATGGTATGATAAAGCAGCCACACCACTATCATTGCAAGCAATTGAAAATTGTATCGACTCTAAAATAAATCACCAGGAAATTACCCACCTAATTACTGTAAGCTGCACTGGCATGAGCGCACCAGGGCTTGATCTTCGCATCATGGAAGCCATGAAACTTCCAAATACTATTTTCAGAACATCAGTGAACTTTATGGGATGTTATGCTGCCATTCATGGACTTAAATTAGCGGATGCTATCTGCAAAAATGATGAATCAGCAAATGTTTTAGTTGTATGTACTGAACTATGCACCTTACATTTTCAAAAAGAAAATACTGCAGATAACCTTGCATCTTCACTATTATTTGGAGATGGGTCGGCCGCAGTACTTATCACACATGACAATAATCCAAATCGAGGACTAAAAATGAACAGTTTTTATTCTGAAGTAGGGTTTAGTGGTGCAGAACATATGAGCTGGCAATTGTCTTCCAGTGGTTTTTTAATGTCGCTTTCAGGTTATATCCCTGAATTAATAGAGCAGGACTTCAATGGCTTGCTTCAAAATGCATTACAATATGCAGGAATAAATGAAGATGAAATAAATCATTGGTGCATACACCCTGGGGGAAAAAGAATATTGAGCGTAATTGAAAAAAGTACGAATATTTCAAATGAAGATTTACAGCCATCTTATTCTGTTCTTAACGATTATGGAAATATGTCTTCCGCTACCATTTTATTTGTTTTGAAAGAAATATTCTCGGCAATAAAATCACCAACGCCTTCAGGTGAAAAGATCTTTGGCGCTGCCTTTGGTCCCGGACTCACCATGGAAACATTTATTTTATCACATGATTGATTTCAGCAATCGCTCATCGAAAAAGGAATTACTGGATGGTGATGACATACCTTTTAACGAGATCGTTGAAAATATGCGGGAACTGAATGTCATCAATTCAAGGTTAGGCGGACATAAGATAACCACTGAAGGATTTAAAAAATTGTGTGGCAACAGGAAAGAAATATCTGTTTGTGAAATTGGTTGCGGTGGCGGCGATAACCTGGCGGTTATTAAATCTTATTGTAAAAAAAATAAAATTTCTGTTACACTTACAGGCGTAGACATAAATAAGGAATGTATTGAATTTGCGAGAGAACAAAATAATTCCTCCAACATTAGTTTTATACATGCTAATTATGAAAAAGTAATATTAAACACCACACCCGATATTATTTTTAGTTCACTTTTTTGTCATCATTTTTCTGATGATCAATTAATAGAAATGTTGCGATGGATAAATGCAAATTGTAAAATTGGCTTTTTTATTAATGACTTACAAAGACACCCTTTAGCCTGGTTTTCTATTAAATACCTCACCTTATTCTTTTCCAAATCGCGGCTTGTAAAAAATGATGCCCCACTTTCCGTTTTAAGGGCATTCAAAAAAAAAGAATGGATAATGCTATTTCAAAAGTCTCATTTAAAAGATTATTCGATAAATTGGAAATGGGCTTTTCGTTTTTTAATTATTTGCAAAAAGCAAATAGCATAGATTATAAAATGCTTTATCTATTTTGATCGATTCTCTTACAAAAACAGATTATGATATTGCCATAGTAGGCGGTGGACTTGCAGGCCTGGCGTTATCTATTTTGATGTCCAAAGAAAAATATAAAGTTGTCCTTTTCGAGAAAGAAACATATCCATTTCACAAAGTTTGCGGTGAGTATATCAGTATGGAAAGTAGACCCTTCCTTAAAAAATTAGGCCTTCCATTAGATTCAATGAATCTTCCTTTAATAAAAAATCTGATCGTAACTGCACCATCGGGCGCAAGTATAAAATCTAAATTAGATATGGGAGGCTTTGGCATTAGCCGCTACAAACTGGATGAGGCATTAAAAAATATAGCTGAAGAAAATGGAGTAAAAGTTTTAGAAGCAACCAAAGTGAGTGATGTAATTTTTGATAATGAAATGTTTACCCTCCAATTTCCTGGTGGCGAAGTTTCTGCCTCTGTAGTTGCAGGAGCATATGGAAAAAGAAGTAATCTTGATGTAAAATGGAAAAGATCTTTCATAACCGAAAAAACTGGAAAACTAAATAATTATATTGGTGTGAAATATCATGTAGAAGCCGATCTCCCACCTGAGATCATTAGCTTGCATAATTTTGAAAATGGCTATTGCGGTATATCTCGTATTGAGAATGATAAATTTTGTCTATGCTATATGACTACTGCAAAAAACCTTAAAGAAAATGGAAATTCTATTGAACAAATGGAGAAACAGGTTTTATATAAAAATCCTTACTTAAAAAAAATATTCACCACTTCCCATTTCCTTTTTGATAAACCGGTTACCATTTCACAAATAAGCTTTGATTCAAAACCCGTTGTGGAAAATCATTTATTGATGATGGGAGATGCTGCAGGAATGATCACACCATTATGTGGTAACGGTATGAGCATGGCATTACACGCTTCACGTCTGGCATTTATAAATATTCATCCATTCCTTCAGGGAGAAATTAAAAGGGAAGAAATGGAAGATGCTTATGCGCAGGCATGGCATCAACAATTTAGCAGACGCCTTAAAATGGGTAGACGCCTTCAGCGATATTTTGGAAAGACATGGGTAACAAATTTGTTTATTACTACTTTAAAACCTTTCGGGTTTATAATAAGGAAAATAATAAAGAATACGCATGGTCGTGAATTTTAAATCATTTTAACTACTGAAGGAAGAAATAGAAAAAGTTCTGATAAGATTTGGGTTCCCCTGTTTTGATGTCTTTCGTAAGGCATAATCTTAATGACAAATTTTAAATCTTACTTTTGGAACTACGGTTAATTTTACTTTAATGACAACCAGGCATTTACTTTTTTTTCTTGCCGGATATTTACTTATTTATGGTATTCTTTTCCATGGCTTTCAATTTGTGATGGATCCTGATGCGACCGGATATTTTAGTGTTGCAGAAAAGATTGTTCGAGGTAATTATTTTGATTCTGTTAATGGCATATGGAGCCCTCTGAGTTCATGGATACTGGTTCCGTTTCTAAAATTTGGCTTAGACCCCATAATATCTGCCAAGCTTTTAAATGGATTCTATGGATTTATTAGTGTTTGGATTTTTTTTTCAATAATTAAAAAATTTAAAATTGATTTTTTTATTGAAATATCATTGATGGTCGGGGTGGTATTATTGCTTATTGATTTTGCTTTTAGCCGGCTCTTTGCTGATATGTTGCTCGTGCTGATTCTGCTAATTTATTTGAATATTTTATGTAATGAAAATTTTGGAAAAAACTATAGAAGCATAATTTGGATAGCAATTATTGGAGCGCTTGGATTTTATGCTAAAGCATATACATTTTACTTTGTATTAATTCATTTACCCCTTACAATTTTAATTATTGATAACAAGAAAACAGACAGATTGTTTTCAATCATTAGTTGGAAAAAGATCGTAGCATTTTTATTAGTATTTTTATTTGTCACATCATTTTGGCTCATAGCTCTGAATAATAAATACGGTCACTATGTTATCGGTCAAAAAAATATTTCGGGGACAATTACTGATATTTACCATCCAAAAAGAGTGGTCGTGTCAGTTCCTCCGGAAGGAGATTACGCAATCTTCGATGATATTAGCAATTTAGATACTCAAAATCTCACACCTTTTACCAACTGGAGAACATTTATAGTTCAGGCCAAAATAACTATAGTAAATATTGTATTCCTCATTGGCGCATTTAATGAATTTTCATTTGCTTTTATATTGATTTTACTCATTTTTTTATATTTTATTCTCTCGCGAAATAGCCTTCTTTACAGTTCAAAAAAAATGCTCATACTAATTAGTTTTGTTGCACTATGGCCTTTAGGGTTCTTATTATTTTCTATACAATCAAGATTTATCTGGATAGAAGACATAATAGTAATGCTTCTTTGTGGAATTTTATTATCGAAATCTTTTGATTCCGGGCTTATGAAAAATAGACTACTATATTTCTTTTCATTTATTATTATCAGCAGCTTTTATATATATCCACTTTGGGAATTAAAACGACAATATAGAGAGGGGAAAAATTTATTCGACATTGCTGCTGCGCTAAAACAAAATAACATCAATGGAAAAATGATGGCAGGTTTTAAAAGTAGTGATGACTATTCAAATTCAATAATGATCAATTATTTAAATCATTCAAAATATTATGGGCCTTATACACATAATGCGTCAATGAATGAAATTTCCGAAGCTATTAAAACTTTTCATATAGACTATTATATTTTCTATTACGCTACTGCTTTTGAAAAAGATTCCTTCTTAAATAGCAGTTTGACAACTCAGGCTGCCCACATTTACGATAACCTGTATCCTGGAATCATCGTCCTTACATTTAAATATTAAAATGATCAGATATTTTTGATACTAATCAGGAACAATTTGTTTTACTATTATAAAGAGTCAATCCATTCCGTTTATTTTATTCATCGGAAATATTCACTATATCTTTGATCATTCTATACTTTCAACAGATATTTAGCTTTTGTGCATTTATAATTTTTAATGTTAACAGGTAATCAATTACATAAAAATTACATTCCGGAATTAGATGGCTTAAGAGGTATTGCCATTCTTTTAGTGATAACTTTCCATTATTTCAGTGATAAGCTCTCCGTATTTTCAATTGGATGGACTGGTGTCGATTTGTTTTTTGTATTATCTGGCTATCTCATTACTTCACGACTAATACTCACGTTCAGTAGGCCAGGTTATTTTCGCCATTTCTACAAAAACAGGATACTTAGAATTTTTCCTTTGTACTATGTTACGCTGATCGGATTCTATTTTATTACACCTCATTTTATTCCTCCGTACTATTATAAAAATCTCGAATTTTACAGAAATCATGCACCTTCCTTTTTCTTATTTTTTGAAAACTGGATTTTTATAAAACATCCTGACATAATACAAAATCACCTACAGGTATTATGGTCGCTTGCTGTGGAAGAACAGTTTTATCTTATCTGGCCTTTTTTTATCTTTTTTTTTGTAAACTCTAAACATCTTAAAACAATTCTCATTATTTGGGTGTTTCTTATTGTTATACTAAGAACCACGCTATACCTCGTATATCCTGACAATTTGTATGTTTTTTTTTACAATACTTTCTGCCGTATGGATGCTTTCATTATAGGTGCTGTATTATTTTTAATTCATAAAAAAATATTGAAACCCGTTCATCCATGTATTGTAGCAATAGCAGTATTGTCTGCGTTTGCTGGAATTATTATTTGGAAAACTAATCCTGCAACTTCACCATTTATTCCTACAATCGGACTGACATGTATAGCAATATTTTATGCACTTATCATTCAAATTGCGGTTCAAAAAAAGTATAAGTCTTTCTCATACATTTTAAATCGGCCATGGTTGATCTTTATTGGGAGAATATCCTATGGACTTTACATTTTTCATTGGATCATTCTGAGATTTTCATTTGAACCACTTTCAAATTATATCGATATTCACTTTTCAACTGGAAGGCTTTTAAGCAATTATTTGACATTATTCTTATGTCTTATATTGTCTTTCGTAGTGAGCATTATTAGCTATAGGTATTATGAAAGCTTTTTCTTAAAATTAAAAAGAAAGAGATTCCATATTTGAATTTTGAACGTGTAAAATAATAAAGCGACGCATGGCCATGAATTCTACGTCTAAAAAAATGAAATCAGATAAAATTATTTTTTTCGATGGTGTTTGTAATCTCTGCAACAGGCTGGTAATTTTTATTATAAAGCAGGATCGAAAAAATAATTTCAAATTTGCCTCATTACAAAGTGCTACAGCAGAGAAAATGGGAATTCTACAAAAAGATACAACATCGATCTCTGTGATTTTTTTTAGCGAAAACAAAGTGTATCAAAAATCAACAGCTATACTGCACATTTTCAAACTCTTACCCTTTCCATGGTCACTCCTATTTGGCTTTATTATTGTTCCCAGGATAATAAGGGATAGTATTTATAATTTTATTGCGGCAAACAGGTACAAGTGGTTTGGGAAAAAAGATGAATGTATGGTTCCTTCTGAAAATATTGAAAAACGCTTTTTAAAATAAGTTTCATGGAAAATAAAAAAACTTTGGTTTTAGGAGCCTCAACTAATCCGGATAGGTATAGTTTTTTAGCAATCAAAAGCCTTGTTGCGCATGGTCATGAAGTATACGCTATTGGAAAAAAACCGGGTAAAATTGATAAGGTCGAAATAGCAACTGAAGGAAAAATGATTCCGGCGCTGCATACAGTTACCCTTTATTTAAATGCTCAAAATCAAATGCCTTATTACGATTATATTATCGCGCAAGGTCCTAAAAGAATCATTTTTAATCCAGGGGCTGAAAATAGTCAATTAGCTAACCTTGCTAAAGAAAAAGGAATTATCGCACAGGATGCCTGTACATTGGTTTTGCTGAGTACAGGGCAATACTAATATCACCCACTCTTTATTATCTGCTAAAATTTAAGTTATTTACACTCAACACTCCACACGTATTCTTACGATAGGCCGGAGTACTTATTCCCAATTTTGATCGTTTTGCTTCCTATTTACTAATGAAGTGAAATATTTTTCAACCCCTATCGTTTTCTAATTGTAAGAATCGCTTTAAAAAAAATAACCTCAACCCATATGGAATAAGCCAGTAAGGCTCACCATCCGGACATTGAAAAAATAAACCGAATCACATGAAAACACTAACCAGATTATTTGTGGTATGTCTTTCCTTAATGTTATCTACTGCATCAGACGCACAGGTATTAACTACAGATAGACCTTACTTATTTAAAGAAGTAAATAATCAACTGTCGGCTAATATAAGCGAACTTGATAAAGCTTTTACAGTTCCCGCCGGCACTCCTTTACAATTGCAATTCAATAATTTCTTATTTACTGGAACGGTTACTTCATCTATTAAAAGATATGATAAGCTTTACAGCGTTGTCATTCATTCCCCCTCATTACACAACACATTATTTTCAATCTCAAGAAGAATAAACGATGACAATACGATCACTTATGTAGGTCGTATTTTAAATGAGCAATATGCGGATGGTTTTGAATTGGTAAAAAATAAAGATGGCAGTTATCTCCTTAATAAAACCAAAACGGATGAAATAATCCAGGATTTTTAAAAAAATCCTTCATCCTAAAAGAAAATCTACCCTCTCAATCCTATATCATGAAAAAAATTACCCCTATTATTTTTTCGCTTTTCATACTGCTTTCATTTAGCGCAGTAAGTCTTCCAAAATTGAGCAGCTTCCCTTCAGCAAGGGCTACCATTTTCCTTGATTTTGATGGTCAATTTGTACAAAGTTCATCCTGGAATGGCGGACGCTCTTTCTATTGTACACCATCAGGTATGAATGATACACAGATTACAGAAGTTTTTAACCGGGTTTCTGAAGACTATCGTCCATTCAATGTAAATATTACAACAGACTCAACAGTATTTTTAAGCGCCCCATTAGCTCAGCGTATACGCATCATCGTTACCCTCACTAGTAGTTGGTATCAGAATGTTGGTGGAGTATCTTTCACCCGGTCTTTTACCTGGGGAGATGACACTCCGGCCTTTGTATTTCCTGACCGTCTTGGCTATACAGCTAAGAATGTTGCTGAATGTTGCACACATGAAAGCGGCCATACTGTAGGCCTTTCACACCAGGCAAAATATAGCGGCAACTGTACACTTTTAGCAACTTACAATGACGGTATAGGTACCGGCCAAACAGGATGGGCACCTGTGATGGGCAACAGTTATGGAAAAAATTTAAGCGGATGGAATAATGGTCCAACGCCAAGTGGATGTACCGCAGACCAGGATAATTTATCAATTATTACTTCAATAAATGGATTTACGTACAGACCAGATGATCATAGTGATGACGCTGCAGTAAATCCCACCGCATTGGCACTATCAAATCAGCAATTTTCACAAGATGGAATCATTACGACAAATACAGATAAGGATATTTTTAAAATCAATGTAAATAAAGTTGGCGTTCTTCATCTAAACGTGAATCCGTTTTCGGTAGGTCCGGATAATGAAGGTGCAGATCTTGATGTAAAAGTGACTATACTAGCAGCCGATTTTTCTGTAATAAGTACCTATGATCCAATGGATGCGTTGAATGTGGTTATTGATACAGCTTTAAATGCGGGTAACTATTTCATAGTAGTACAGGGAGCGGGAAATTTAAATACTACTAATTATGGAAGTTTAGGGTCTTATACTCTTTCGGGCACTCTAACACCTACAGGCACTTTAGCAATCAGGGATGTAAGCCTCTATGGAAAAGTCGTAAATGGCAAGCATGATCTATCATGGACTGTTTTGAGTGATGAACCTGTCAAAACAATTGATATGGAGTCTTCTGCAGATGCAAGAAATTTTATAACGATTACTAAAGCAATTGCCAACGGAAATAGTTTTACTTACGCACCAAACCAAAATGGCACCATTTACTACAGGTTAAAGGTTACTTCTATAAAAGGTGAAACTGTTTATTCAAATATTATTTCATTAAAAAATACAGGTAAGCCTTCAGTTGTGTTGTTGAGTAATCTTATAAAAGGTCAAATAATTTTACAGGCAAGTGAAAACTTTAGTTATCGCCTTGCGGACATGAGTGGAAGAATGATTAAGGAAGGCAAAGGAAATATGGGCACCAATTTAATTAACATAGACAATTCCCCCAACGGAATATATATTATCCAGATGAACTGTAACTCCCAAAGTATAACAGAACGGATTGTAAAATTGTAAGGTAGATTCATGTGTAAGTTAGGGCCGGCGTTAGGGGCCGGTCCTTTTTTAAAAAATTAGTTCGGACTTTGATTCAAAATCGGTCTGAGCGTGTCGAAAGTCAATAGGAGCCTGACGAAGACATTAAACGGTGTAAGGTAGATTCATGTGTAATGAAGGGTCAGCGTTAGGGGCTGGCCCTTTTCTTTTTTTAAAAATTTGGGGAATAATAAAAAAACTAAAATTAGATATTTTGATTTTTAGTTTACAAAAAAAAGAGAGAAAAACTTCCCTCTTTTTTTATAATAATTTTTATATTTTATTTAAACTGGTACGAGATCTCTTTTGCAAGCTCCACCATTTTTTTTACTCCTTCTTCAGGTAAATTTCCTTTTTTGAATTCGCCCAAAACTTCAGGTAACTTATTTTGCATTTCTAATAAAAATTGTTCTTCGAATGCCTGCACATTTTTAACCGGTACATTAGAAATCAATCCATAAGTACCAAGGTAAATAATGGCAACCTGTTGTTCAACCGGGTAAGGAGAAAACTGAGGCTGCTTTAATATTTCCACGTTGCGTGCTCCTTTTTCCAAAATCGCTTTTGTAGCCGCATCAAGGTCACCACCAAATTTAGAAAATGCTTCTAATTCACGATAAGAAGCCTGCTCCAATTTTAGCGTACCAGCTACTTTCTTCATGGATTTGATCTGGGCATTTCCACCAACACGACTTACCGAAATACCTACGTTAATTGCAGGCCTGATACCAGCATTGAATAGAGTTCCTTCCAAAAAGATCTGGCCATCTGTAATAGAGATCACATTTGTTGGAATGTATGCGGATACATCGCCCGCCTGTGTTTCAATTATAGGAAGTGCTGTAAGTGACCCACCACCTTTTACGAGATGAGCAATATTCTCAGGCAGGTCATTCATTTTGCGTGCCATATCATCATTACTAATGATCTTGGCTGCTCTTTCCAATAAACGGCTGTGTAGATAAAATACATCACCAGGATAAGCTTCGCGTCCCGGTGGCCTTCTAAGTAATAAAGATACTTCACGGTAAGCAACTGCCTGTTTACTAAGATCATCATAAATGATCAATGCCGGACGGCCGGTATCGCGAAAGAACTCTCCAATAGCTGCCCCTGCAAACGGTGCATAGAATTGAAGTGGTGCGGGCTCAGATGCAGAAGCTGCAACAATGGTAGTATACTCCATCGCACCATTATCTTCCAACACTTTCATAACGTTAGCAATAGTAGATGCCTTCTGCCCGATCGCAACATAAATACAATAAACAGGATTTCCTGCCTTATAAAATTCTTTTTGATTAATAATAGTATCTATACAAATAGCACTCTTCCCGGTTTGGCGGTCACCAATCACCAATTCTCTTTGTCCTCTACCAATTGGTATCATTGCGTCAATAGCTTTAATACCTGTCTGCAATGGTTCTTTTACCGGTTCACGAAATATAACGCCGGGAGCTTTTCTTTCCAAAGGCATTTCAAAAAGATCACCTGTTATAGGGCCTCTTCCATCTATAGGATCGCCAAGAGTATTGATAACTCTGCCTACAAGGCCATCGCCTACTTTTATAGAGGCGATTTTTCCTGTACGTTTAACAGTTCCACCTTCCTTTATATCTCCGCTTTCGCCCATCAGTACCACACCCACATTATCTTCCTCAAGATTAAGTGCAATCGCTTTTACGCCATTTTCAAACTCAACCAATTCACCTGAGCGAACATTGTTCAATCCATAAATACGTGCAATACCGTCACCAACCTGTAATACGGTTCCTACCTCTTCCAGGTTTGCTTCCACGTTAAAATTACTTAGCTGGCTCCTTAAAATTGAAGAAATTTCATCCGGTTTAATATCGACCATAATTGAAGTTTATTTTTGAGGTCGCAAAGGTAAACTAAGATAAGGTTAGTAACAAAACTACATTGAACTAATTTCGTAAATTAAAAAATAATTATAAGTCTTGTGCTTATTTTTAATGTAAAAAAAGATAGATTTACATACAGAAAATAACCTCGTAAATAACCAATGAGAAAATATACAATCACTTCAATTGCAATAATTTTTGTTGCATTATTTATTTGGAAAATATCCCCATTTATTAAAAGTTTTGAATATCACGATGCTAACGATAGGGCAGCTTTTATGAATAAAGATGGTGAAGGCATGGAGGATGAGGAAGACGGCATTTATGAAAATCAAAAACATGAATTTGAGATCACAAGGGATCCGGCTTTAAATATAATTCCCAAAACAAGACTTGTAACGGCCTATGAAAATATTATGGCGAGGCGAAAAATGCAGCGACCAGGCGATGTGTCTGCTTTAAATTGGGAAGAACGCGGTCCTAATACAGACGTAACCGGGCCAAGTAATGGTAATATCCGCCAGGGAAATGGAGTAACCAGTGGGAGAATGCGTGCGATTTGGGTAGACCTTAGTGATGCAAGCCACCATACTGTTTGGGTGGGAGGCATTAGTGGTGGAATCTGGAAGACCAATAATATTTCTGCTGCGCCGGCTTCATGGAATATTGTAAGCGATAATTTTTCAAATATGGCTGTTAGTGCTATATGCCAGGATCCGGGCAATATGAACGTAATGTATTTTGGCACAGGTGAAAAAGCGTTTAATTCCGATGCAGTTAAAGGTGGCGGTATTTGGAAAAGTATAGACCACGGAGTTACATGGAATTTTTTACCTTCCACCACCACTTTTTTTAATGTCGCAAAAATGGTGGTGGATAATGGTGGGAATGTTTATGTATCAACCATTGGCAGTGGAAATGGCCTGATGCGTTCGGGGGATGGTGGCATCTCGTGGACAAATATTGCACCTGTCGGCTTAAGCACCCGCATAACGTCGATGGAATTGAGTAGCAATGGCAGAATGCATATTGTTGCTGGGTATTATAACACTGCACTGGCAAATGCCGGCTATCGGTTCACTGATAACCCGGCTACTGTAACTGGCTCTGGCTGGACTGCTGCTACAACTCCTTTTCCTGATCCGAATTATAATGTAGACCTGGCAGTATCAGGTAGTACGGTATATGCATTGCCCTCTAATTCATCTTTCCAGACCCCAAATGTTTATAAATCTATAGACGGCGGAGTAAATTGGTTAATTACTGCAGGTAATCCCGGCAGCACTATTAGTAGCGGTCAGTCATGGTACTGCACGGCAATCGCCGTAGATCCCGCCAATGATCAAAACGTAGTGGTTGGTGGGCTAAATATGTTTAGGACAACAAATGGCGGAACTACATGGACTCAAATTTCAAATTGGGTAGGATCAGGATTATCATATATCCACGCAGATCAGCAAGTAGCGGTATGGTCCGGTGACCAGGTTCTAGTTGGAAGTGACGGAGGTATTCATTATTCGAATGACGGAGGTGCAACATTTAAAGACAGAAATACCGGTTTAAGGTTAAAACAATTTTATTCTGTGGCTATGCATCCTACTAATTATAACTATTTTCTTGCCGGTGCGCAGGATAATGGTGTTCACCAATTAAATGCAGCTGGCCTTTCCGGAAGTATCGAAGTAACAGGTGGTGATGGTGCTTTTGTGGCTATTGATCAGGATGAACCTCAATACCAGTTTGGTTCTTACGTTTACAATCAATACCGGCGCAGTATAGATGGTGGAGCTACATGGTCATCAGTAAATTATTCAAATTCGATTGGTAGCTTTATTAATCCTTTCGATTATGATGATGTAGGAAACAAACTTTACGCGGCGGGAAATGCCAACCAGTTTGTAAGATGGGAAAATCCACAAACAGGTAACACATTTACACCGGTAACCGTTTCTCAATTAAACGGAAAAGTCTCTACGGTACAAGTATCGCCCTATACAGCTAAACGAATTTACTTTGGATCATCTACGGGAAAGGTTGTAATAGTTGATAGTGCTGACGGGAATATTTCTCCCACTGATATTACTGGTTCCTCGATGCCTGCTTACAATGTTTCCTGTGTGGCAGTAGGTACTAATGATAATAATTTGCTTGCCACATATACAAATTATGGAGTAGCTCACGTGTGGATTACAACCTCCGGCGGAGGTGCAGGGGGCTGGACTAATGTTACCGGTAATTTACCTGACATTCCTGTACGTTGGGCGCTTTTTTATCCTGATGATAATTCTAAAGCAATTATAGCAACTGAAGCAGGTATTTTTGAAACTAATCAAATGAATGGTGCATTAACAGTGTGGACTCAAAATGCTTCCTTCCCTTTTGTACGGACAGACATGATAAAATACCGATCTAAAGATGGAACCATTGCTGCCGCTACTCATGGAAGGGGAATTTGGACAACTGTACTTTCTAAAATCAGGCCTTATATCCGGTTTGATTATGCTACTACAAGCACAACAGAAGCGACCTCGGCTTCTGATGGATGCAGAAACTTTACAGATTACACACTTAACATGAATATTGATCTAGCACCTACGGGCAATGCTAATGTCACCCTTAGCATTGATAACTCATCTGTTGCAACAGAGGGTGTAGATTTTGATATTACTACAAATGGAAGTTTCACATCACCTTCAAAAACTATAATTTTTGCAAATGGCTCTGTTTCACCAAATACTTTTATTGTAAGAATTTATGATGATGCGGAAGTAGAACCAACAGAAAGTTTTATCATTAATTATGCTATTTCAGGAGCGACCAATGCAGTGGCTGCCCCTACAGGAAAAACACTTACATACTCAATAATAGATAATGATAATGCCCCGAGTCAGACAGGCGCTGGAAATCCAATAGCGACCAGTGGCACTAAAACGATATTTATTGGAGGTACGGGTACTAATTATTTCTATACGGGCAATAATATTATTTCATCACTTTCCAATGCATCTGCCAACCTTGGCTGTGTTACTTCTTCAATCTTTGAAACAGGAAATGTTTGGCAACCATTAGGCAATGGTATGCGCTCACAAAAACTATTCAACATTGAGGCAGCTACAAATCCAACTGCATCCTGTAACATTGGATTATATTACACTACTGTTGAGCTTGGCGGAAATTTACCTTCAAATTTAAGAATAGCCAGGACTACGGCCGCAACAATTTCTGGTGTAAATGGCTCTAACACAGTAATTGACACTACGTCATCTGAAGGCTTTAATAATGGATATTTGTTTACAGCCCAAAATACTGGCTTCGGAAAATTTTTCCTTGTAGATGATGCAGTAGCATTTCCTGCAACCATTGTGACTTTTGATGGAGTAATTTCAGGAAATAATATCCAACTTAACTGGGTGACCAGTTCAGAAAGAAATTCCCAATACTTTGAAGTTCAAAGATCATTTGATGGTATTTACTTTCAAACTATAGGAAGAGTAGATGCTTCAGGTAATACAACTTCAGCAAAAAATTATTCATTTTTGGATATAAGACCTACAGAACTTAGCTACTATCGACTAAAAATTGTAGATATAAAAGGTAGAAGCATTAACAGCAATACTATAGTTGTAAAATTCCCTAATATTGAACAACGGTTGTGGATTGGTAAAAATCCTTTCCATGATCAAATAGAAGTTTATCTAGCTAAAACACCTGGTAAACCAATTTTGTTAGAATTAATATCAATGAATGGCGCGATGGTTTTCAAAAAAGAATTTAACGCGTCAACCTTTACCAGGATGGATTTGAGCAAAAACAAATTAAGTATAGGAATATATATTCTAAAAATCATAGCAGATGGAACTGTATATACGCAGCGGTTGGTAAAAAATTAATGTGCGACATTGCTTTTAAATGATAATGAAATTAGGATGTATGTTCGATGTATAAATCGTCAATGCTAATATGAGATCAATACTGTTTTATTCTTTTGTGATGGCCCACTTAATATCCTGCGCTCAGGTGCATAATATTGCTCAGAAAACTCTTGCCACATATACAGTTCAAATGCCTGGTAATGTTGCCGTTGATGCTTCGGGAAATGAATTAACTCAAGGAAAAATAATAGCTGTTATTTACATAGAAACAACTTCAAAGGATCTGGATATTCAAAATGCTTTGGCAGGTAAGTCAAAATATGCTTTAACGCAACAACTGGTAAATAAATCGCCATATATAGCTGGCATAAACTTTAAAAACAACGAAAAAGTGATCGTGGATGTTGCAAAAAAAAATTTCTTATGGAAAATTGAATTAGCACCATTCCCCGTAAAAAAAGATAATATAAACCAGCTGGATACGATCCTATTAAAAGGAACTTATCAAGGAAAATCTTTTGAGGAAAAAATAACAAATTGGGTAGAATTGGCTGGCATCCCAATTTATTAAAATAATATTACCAGGGTTAGATAAAATTATCGACTATCTTAATTTGTGGATATAATCGTTGTTGGCAAATTGCTTTTTTACGTCATTGAGATCACGCAAAATACTTGCATCTACTAATTTACCCTCCACTTCCAGAACGAAGCCACCAATAAGGGTTTCATCCACCTTTGTTTCCAATTCCAGGTGTTTAAAAGAGGACGCATCTTTAATTTTTTTCTTAAAAGATTCAGCAAGTTCGATACTAATTGGCGCAGCGGTTGTAAGTGTTGCTGAATGTAATCCCATTTTGACATTATATTGCTCCAGGAAAGAATGTACAATTTC
>JBDTXP010000019.1:0-20194 GCA_040006135.1 Ginsengibacter sp.
TACATACTCTGCAATCCAGATTTGAATCTTTTTTCCATCAAAAGGATTGATAGCATAAGAGCCGGTAAAACATCCCGTGATTTGTTTTACTTCTGCCTGTCTTTCTCTATCGCTTCTGCTTTTTACATAAGTCAGGTATTCGTCTATGGATGACTGTTGTTCATCGGTTGTAATTGATTTCACTAATTCATGTTCGGGTGCAAGTACTAAGAAATCTACACCGAAGATGGTATCGGGACGGGTGGTGTAAACGTCGATGGTTTTGCCCATCTTCTTTTGTAAAGCCTCACCCCCGTCCCCTCTCGCGGAGGAGAGGGGGGAAGTCACAGTCAATTCTTTTTTAATTTTCTCGATGACTTCAGGAATATTATTTTCTACTTCATCGTTAGAAAACCTAATTAATTTATAACCCAATTCATTTAAGAATTTTGTCCTGGCCTCATCATATTCTTTTTGACTAGCATTGTTGTGATATCCGCCATCTACTTCTACCAATAGATATTCATTTAAAAATGCAAAATCTATAATAAATCCGTCAATCACATGTTGCCTTCTCACTTTGGCATTCAATTTCATATTCCTTAGCTGTTGCCACAGGATATTTTCTGCCACTGTATTTTGTTTCCGGTTTTCCCTTGAAAGATCTTTTAGTTGAGGCCAATATTTTGTATCGGAGGTCTGAAATATGGGAAGCGGGTCCCCCTCTCCTTTGTGAGAGGGGTTAGGGGTGAGGCTTTTATCATCGATTGGAGAAGATGTTCCAGTGTTGAGGTTTTTTGCATCAGTTGAAATTTCTGCAACAACAAATTCCATCTCCGCGCCCTCACTTCTTCCTATCCAATTTCTTTGCATTTCTTTCATGGCATCGCTGAAGTCCACTGTCTCCAGTCCTTTCAGCAACCTGTCTGCATATTCTGTAATACGCAAATACCATTGGCGCATTTTCTTTTTTTCTACCGGGTGACCACCGCGCTCACTCACGCCATTAACCACTTCATCATTGGCCAATACTGTTCCCAAAGCCTCGCACCAGTTTACTTCGCCATAGGAGGAAAACGCCAGGCGGAAATCCATCAATATTTCCTGCTGTTTTTTTTCATCAAAAGATTTCCATTGTTCAGCAGAGAAACTGTGAGTTGTGCTCTTCGACAAGCTCAGAGTGACATCTGAATTGTGAATAGTTCCTGATGTCTCAAAAATATTTATCAGCGTTTCAATGGATTCTGCTTTATCACTTTTATGATTATACCAGCTTTTAAATAGTTGTAAAAATATCCATTGTGTCCAGCGGTAATATTCAGGATCGCTCGTTTTTACTTCCCGACTCCAGTCATAACAAAACCCGATCTTGTCCATCTGGCTTTTGAAAGTCGCTATATTTTTTTCCGTAGTGATAGCAGGATGTTGTCCTGTCTCTAAAGCATATTGTTCCGCAGGCAAACCAAAACTGTCAAAACCCATTGGATGCAATACATTAAAACCTTTCAGTCTTTTATACCGTGCACAAATATCACTGGCAATATATCCCAGCGGATGACCTACATGCAAACCCGCACCACTCGGGTAGGGAAACATATCCAAAACATAATATTTGGGTTTATTTGAATTATTGCTTACCTGGTAGATCGCTTCCTTTTTCCACGCTTCCTGCCATTTTTTTTCTATGTCTCTAAAATTATATTCCATGTATTGTGCATTTAAAATGCAATCGCGGCCTGTTAATTCTACTCTTTTATGCAGCCTATGTTTTTTGTGAAATAAATGTTATTGATTATTCAATGATTGTTTTGCCCAAAGTAGTCGTTTACATTAGCGCCTGTCAGCGGGGAAGCAAAAATACTAAACCTGTTTAAAAACAATTAATTTTGCGGCCGTTGCCCATTATTCTTTAATAAATTTTTATCATGGCTCAATTCGGAAAAGCATCAACTAAAAGGGGCAAACCTTCTTATGTTTATGCAATAATAGGAGTATCTCTTGTATTATTTCTCTTTGGTATAGTTGGCTGGATCTTTTTAAACATAAAAAAATCCGGGGATTACTTCAAAGAAAATATACAATTGCATGCTTATATCTACCGTACTGCGAGCCATGCACAGATAGATTCTGTAAAAAATTACATTACAGGGTTGCCGTATGCGCTCAATGTAGAATACATCACACGTGAAAAAGCTCTTGAGAAGTATAACCATGAAAATGATACACTTTGGAAAAAAATTGCTATCAGCAATCCATTGCCTGAGAGTATTGATTTTTACGTGAAGGCTCAATATGTTGATAAGGATAGCCTTGCGGTACTCGAAACTAATTTATTAAATAATTTTCCAACTACCATTTCTGAATTTCAAACTCCCAAAGCAACAGTGGCCGGGGTTAGCCAGTTTGTGAAAACAACCACGCTTGTTCTGCTGATTGTAGCTATTATTTTATCGTTATTAGTGATAGTTTCTATTGATAATACTATTCGCCTTGCGATGTATAGCAATCGTTTTTTAATCAAAACAATGCAAATGGTTGGGGCAACGCGGGGATTCATCACCAGGCCACTTGCAGGGCGTGCTGTTGTAAATGGAATTATTGCTTCTGCTATTGCTATCCTACTTTTAGTTGGGTTTGTTTCTGCAGCAGAAAAATATATTCCTTATTTGGAGGTTTTGCATAGCACTAAGGATATGGTTTTAATTTTTGCCGGAATTCTGATTTTGGGAATATGTATCACCGTGCTAAGTACCTACCGCTCGGCAATAAAATATCTAAAAATGAAACTGGATGAATTATATTGATTTTTTTTAAAATCCGGGTAAAATAAAAAATAATGAAAAATATAAAAACTAATATCAAAGTACATCATTCTAATGCAACACAAAAGGTTGAAAACAAACTTTTTACTGCCGATAATTTTAAGTGGATGTTGATTGGACTGGTTGTAATGGCTATAGGGTTTTTTCTAATGGCGGGTGGTAAAAGCGCAGACCCAAATGTTTTTAATGATCAGGAGATCTATAGTTTCAGACGTATTACCCTTGCACCCATTTTAATTGTTGCAGGTCTCGTTATTGAGATATACGCGATCATGAAGAAGTCAACCACAAAAGCTGGTGAAGAAATATGAATATAGTTCAAGCTATTATCATTGGCATAATTGAGGGGCTTACTGAGTTTCTTCCAATAAGTTCCACGGGCCACATGATCATCACAGAAAAGCTACTTGGTGTAACTGAATCAGACTTTGTAAAAGTTTTTACAATTGCTATTCAACTGGGAGCTATTCTCGCGGTAATTGTATTATACCGCAAGAAATTTTTCAATCGTCATATTTTACCTTTTTATTCCAAACTACTGATTGGAGTAATACCGGCAATTGTACTTGGATTTTTATTTGCAAAAAAAATTGATGCGCTGCTCGAAAGCAGTCTTACAGTTGCAATTACTTTGTTCCTTGGCGGAATCGTATTAATATTTATAGATAATTATTTTAAAAATCCCCGCATACAATCTGAGAAGCAGGTGACCAATAAAAACTCGTTTATTATTGGCCTTTGGCAATGTATTGCCATGGTACCAGGCGTAAGCCGCAGTGCGGCTTCTATCATCGGAGGAATGCAACAAAAGTTAACCAGAAGTGCTGCAGCAGAATTTTCTTTTTTTCTTGCTGTGCCAACTATGCTTGCTGCTACCGGCTACAAATTGTTGAAATATTTTAAAGAAAATAATGGCTTTTCAGGGCAGGAAATTAAGCTGCTTGCAATTGGAAATCTGGTAGCATTCTTTGTAGCTATTCTCGCTATAAAATTCTTTATAGACTTCCTGAAAAAACATGGATTCCGTGTGTGGGGTATTTACCGTATTGTTCTGGGAGCTATATTACTGATAATGATTTATACAGGACACCTGCATTAGCAAAATCCATTACACAATAAGATGTGTGAGCAGACCATCTCTTAATTTGGGTTCAAACCAGGTACTTTTTGGTGGCATTACTTCTCCTGAATCTGCAACTGCAAATAGCTGGTCTATTGTCACAGGGAAAATACTAAAAGCGATGGCCATTTCGCCACTATCCACCAGTTTTTGTAATTCTTCAATTCCTTTAATACCCCCTACAAAATCAATCCTTTTGTCAGTTCGCTGATCTTGTATGCCCAAAATGGGTTCCAATAAATTTTTCTGCAAAATAGAAGTGTCCAGAATGTTTACGGGGTCTGTAGCAAAAGTGCCGTCAAGTGCTGTGAGCTTGTACCATTGGCCTTTGAGATACATTCCAAAGTTATGAGCCTCGGTTGGCTTATAAGGTTTATTTTCTTTTTCTATCGTGAAATTTTTCTTGATCTTTAATAGTAAATCATCCAGGCAAGTATCGTTTAAATCTTTTACAACACGGTTATAATCCATGATCTGCAATTGCGAGGCAGGAAATAAAGTAGATAGAAAATGACCTGCTTCCTCAGTATCGGGAAGCATATATTTAACCTTGGCAGCAGAAGCGATTCTGTGGTGGCCATCTGCTATATAGGTGCATTCCACATCCATTCTGAACAGCTCTGTGATCCTGTCAATAATTTTTTCATCGCTGATCACCCAAATCGCATGTTGCACTCCGTCGGTTGCAGTAAAATTATAAACCGGGCTTTTCTCCTTTTGCCATTTTTCCATCAATGTATTTAGCTCTTCTACATCTTTAAAAGTAATAAAAACATTTCCTGTTTGCGCTCCCGTGGCAACGATATGATCAATACGATCTTTCTCTTTCTCAGGCCGGGTAAATTCGTGTTTTTTTATTTTTCCATTTTCATAATCCTCCACAGAGCTACATGCTACAAGACCGGTCTGTGTGCGGCCGTCCATTGTAAGGCTATAGATATAATAGCAAGGCTTGCTTTCGTTAAATAATACCGGCTTACTGATGAAGGCATCCAGGTTTTCCTTAGCCTTTTTGTACACTTCTTTACTATGCGCATTTGTTCCGGCTGGTAGGTCTATTTCACTCTTTGTGATATGTAGAAAAGATAGCGGATTTCCTTCTGCTGCTACTTTTGCTTCTTTAGTATTTAAAACGTCGTATGGACGGGATGCAACTTGCTTGGCAAATTGAGGCTCAGGCCTTAGCGCTTTAAAAGGGGAGATCGAAATCATGTGCATCAATTTTTTGGCCTGGAAAGGCTGTAAACTTTTTTATAAGGGGTGCAAATATAATCAAACAAATGGCGGATATCTAAAAAAGGAAGAGAGATTTTAGGATGAAATTAGTGCATGCCTTAAATGGTTCATAATTTCAGGTCAGGACCAGATTTAATTCCCCATATTATTATTAAGTTTTTACAGGGTAAAATTTAGAATAATTTGAGAATCTATAATTTGCCACACACTTTAAACAAACGAAAATTGGGCCTGCACATAGATAGGCCGTATCTCTTTCTCTGCAAACAATTTTTTTGCTCCAATTTCAAATAATGCGGTTTCATTATTCCTGGATGCAACTATTATATTTAATTCTTTACAATAGGGCGAAAAAATCTGTGCAAGTTTTTCAGGACAATTATTGTTTTTAGATAAATGCGAAAGTATAAGATGCGTCAGGAAATGTGAGCGGTGATTGGTAAAAAGCATTAGTGCTTCGTCATTAGATAAATGTCCCAGGCCGCCACTTATTCTTTTCTTTAAGTGCCATGGATAAACTCCTGCAGCTAACATTTCACTGTCATAATTGGCCTCAAGGAATGCTGCATGGCACTGGCTAAAATGATGCACAACATTATTGCAGGCCACACCCAGGTCAGTAAACACACCAACCTTTATTCCATTATAAGAAATGCAAAATGAACATGGATCATTGGCGTCATGTTTTTTGCAAAAAGATTGGATTTCCAATTCCCCAATAGTAACCAGGTCGCCATTCGTAAAATAATTCAGATAGGAAAAGTTTATTGAAAACCCGCAATGCTGCGCTGTAACAGATGTACAATAAACGGGTATTTGATATTTTTTACAAAATACTTCTATACCTTTTATATGATCAGAATGTTCATGGGAAATAAAAACTGCTTTCACAATTTTGATATCTAACTGCAAGCGCAGCATTCTTTTCTCTACTTCCCTGCATGAAATGCCACAGTCAACTAATATGGCTTCTTTTTTGTTGCCGATGTAATAACAGTTGCCGTTGCTACCGGAATTTAAAGAGGTGATAAATAATGACATTGCTGCAAAGAAAATGATTAATTTTTTTTTATCGGCAAAAAGGAATAATTATGTGAGATGTTTATTTTTAAAAAACCGATAATTTTTTTTATGATCAATAAGTTCCCTGCATTTTTATGCGCTCTTACAGCGTTTATTTTTTCATCATGTAATAATTCCAATCGCATGAAACAAGATTCAACTTCTACTTCAGAAAAGTTAACTGCAGTAAAAATTCATGAAGAAAATAGCAGCTTTACCATCGATGGTAAAACCTATTTGTGCACAATTGCTTATGATGAAAATGTAAAAGGAAAACGTCCGGGAATATTGGTGATACCCGAATGGTGGGGATTTAATAATTATGTAAAGAGCCGGGCCAGGCAGTTGGCAGAGTTGGGATATATAGCAATGGCAACTGATATGTATGGTGATGGAAAACTGGGAAATGATCCTAAAGAAGCGCAAGCACTGGCAACTCCGTTTTACAAAGATCCATCTTTAACTAAAAAGCATATAGATGCAGCTATCGAAAAAATAAGAACTTATCCCCAGACTGATGAAAGTAAAATCGGTGCTATTGGATATTGTTTTGGCGGCTTTGTTGTTCTAAATGCAGCAAAACTAGGTGCAGACCTTAAGGGAATTGTCACATTCCATGGCGGCCTCCAGGGAGTAAAGCCGGATAAAAATTTGGTTAAGGCAAAAATATTAGTATGTCACGGGGGGGCGGATGAATTTGAAAACCCAAATGTAGCAGAGTTTAAAAAAGAAATGGATTCCGCGGGGGTCGATTATATATTTAAAATATATCCTGGCGCTACCCATGCCTTCAGCAATCCTAATGCTACAGAGGTAGGCAAAAAATTCAATATGCCGGTTAAATATAATGCTGCCGCAGACACTGCATCATGGAATGACATGAAAGCATTTTTCAAAAAAGTATTTTAAAAGAATCAGGTAATTTTGCTCCCTCTTTCTTCTAGTACTTACGCCAGCTAATATTCTGGTAATACTTTTACCCTTCACCTTAAAATTAGTTTTCTTTATATAAGAAAGGATCTTAAACACTGCTCATTACTAATTTGCACTTATATAACTTTGGTTAAATTAGCTTTTTTTTGGTGCCTTATCACAGTCTTCATTATCTCATTTTTTAAGTTATTTTTATACCATAAAAATTATTCTATGCCACGCATTTATTCTGCCATTCTAATTACGCTTTTTTCTTTTCTATTTTCATGCAATACAAGCACTACCTCTAATACGCAGTCCTCTATGAGTGATAGTGTTTACATTGATACTACAGCAGTCGCCACATATGATTCTACTTTTAATGTAGTAGCCCAGTCTTTCGCTGACTTACAATTGCTTCGTTACCAGGTGCCTGGCTTTGATCAGCTTCCCTTACAGCAAAAACAACTTGCATATTATTTATCAGAAGCTGCGCTTGCAGGGCGTGATATTTATTACGATCAAAAAAGTAAGTATGGTATCATGATTCGCAAGACGCTGGAAAATATGTATGGCACCTATTCCGGAGATAAAAATAGCGATGACTGGAAAAAATTTCAAACATATTGCGGGCGCTTTTGGTTTAGCTATGGCTTTCATCATCATTATAATAACAATAAATTTTTTCCTGAATGCAGTGCAGATTATTTTTTAAAAGTAGCCAACGCCAGCGATACCACTCAGTTTCCTAAAGACAGCACTGAAAGTGTAAAGGCATTTTTGCAAAAGGTAAAGACACTTGTTTACGACCCTAAAATAGAGCCGAAGCTGGTAAACCTAAGTCCTAATATTGATAATGTTGTCGCTTCTTCAGTTAACTTTTATGAAGGGGTTACACAAAAAGAAGTAGAAGACTTTTATTCAAAATTCGATAGTAAAGGCAATCAGCCAATGTGGGGACTCAACAGCAAAGTGGTGAAGGAAAACGGCCAGGTAAAGGAAAAAGTGTGGAAGCTAAATGGTATGTATTCTGCCGCAATACAAAAAATAATTGATTGGCTGGAGAAGGCTGCTACTGTTGCAGAAAACGCTCAACAAAAATCAGCTTTACAATTATTAGTTCAATATTATAAAACAGGCGATCTGAAAACATTTGATGATTATAATATTGCCTGGGTAAAAGATACTGCAAGTCGGTTGGATGCGGTTAATGGATTTATTGAAGTTTATGATGACCCTCTGGCAAAAAAAGGAAGCTTCGAAAGTGTAGTATCAATGAAGGATATTGAAACTACAAAAAAGATCCAGGCGATTGCAAAACAAGCGCAGTGGTTTGAAGATCACTCGCCATTGATGCCGGAACATAAAAAGAAAAATGTAAAAGGAATTATTGCAAAAGCTATTACAGTGATAATGGAAAGCGGCGGCGGTGGCCCAAGTAGTTCCATTGGAATTAATTTACCAAATAATGAATGGATAAGAAAAGAGATAGGTTCTAAATCAGTGTCACAAAGCAATATTATTCATTCTTATAATGTAGATAATGCTACAAGCGGTATGCTTGATGAGTTTGCTGTGAACGATAGTGTAAAAGCCCGCATAAGACAATACGGAAATCTTGCGGCAGACCTTCATACAGATATGCATGAAGTAATTGGGCATGCATCCGGACAATTAAATCCGGGTGTAGAAACAACCGACAAGACTTTAAAAACCTATGCTTCCGCACTTGAGGAAGCGCGTGCAGATCTTGTAGGATTATATTATATCCTGGACCCTAAGCTTGTAGAGATAGGAGTGATGCCTTCATTGGAAGTAGGTAAAGCAGAATATGACAGCTATATGATGAATGGCCTGATGACCCAACTTACGCGTTTGAAACCAGGAGAACAACTGGAAGAAGCGCATATGCGTAACCGGCAATTGAATGCAATGTGGGCTTATGAACATGGTAAAAAAGATAACGTAGTCCAGTTTGTAAAAAAGGATGGAAAAACTTACGTTCAAATAAATGATTATGAAAAATTACGCCAGCTATTTGGTGAATTGCTTAAGGATATCCAGAGAATAAAATCTGAGGGCGACTACAATGCAGGTAAAAGCCTGATAGAAACTTATGGCGTTAAAGTGGATCAAAACCTCGTTAAAGAAGTGCTGGCACGCTACAAGAAATTAAATATAAAGCCATACCGCGGATTCATTCAGCCAAAACTTGTTCCTGTAATGGAGGGTGATAAATTAATCAATGTAAAAATTGAATATCCTGATAACTTCTTTGATCAGATGATGGAATATGGAAAGAAATATTCTTTTTTACCGGTGAAGAATTAATGTGATAATTGACTAATGCGATAATTCGAAAATGGTAGGGGATGCAAAACGTGAGAATAGAATGGTTTCACATTCATCGCGTACAGGAGGTTAAGGCTGGTTATGTTCAAATGATAAATTGTTCCAATAAAAAAAATGCACTTAAATAACTGGATTCAATCTGCCGGTTATTAAAGTGCATAAGAAATTATCAACTTTAGAATTAAACGATTTCTTTACAATACATTCCCATCTGCATCCAATTCCACTATCTCATATCCCATATCTTTCAATCCATCCATGAATACTTTTTTATCGCCCACCAGTAAAATGTTCATACTGTTCAGATCATAATATTTTTTTGCCAACATCTGTATCTCCGGAACGGTAATACTTTCTAATATCCTGGTTTGCTGATCTACATAATCCGCTGGTAAATTATAAATGAGCATCCTGCTGATAAAAGCTGCCTTTTGGCTACCTGTTTCATAATTGCGCGCATCACTTTGGCCAATAGAGTTTTTCATAAATGTTATTTCGCTCTGGTCAGGACCGCCCACATTATATTTTTTTAACTGGCTTATTATTTCATTAAGTGCGCTATCAGTTGCGTTGGCGCGAATGCTGCTGCTGAAAGTAAAATCACCGGTATATTTATTTCCGGCAAAACCTGCGCGCGCACCGTAAGTCCAGCCTTTATCTTCACGCAACCTGATATTCAAACGACTGTTGAAGCCACCGCCCAAATTATATCCTGATAATCCGGCTTTATAATAATCTCCTGTAGCATCATATTTTAATCCTGTTACATAGCCAATCCTGAATTCAGTTTGTGCTGCATTAGGAATGTTTACAACATAAATTTTAGTTTTCTCTACCTGAGGTGCGGGAGGTGCTATCGGTAAAGCAATTGCTTTGGTTGGTAGTTTGTTTAAGAAAGCCAATTGCGGAAGTATTTCATTTTCTTTCACACTGCCTACTACAACTACCTGCGCATCGTTTGAAGAAATAAATTGTTCATAATAATTTTGAACATCTGCCAATGAAATATTTTTTACTGTTTCCTCTGTTCCGCTATTAGGTATTCCGAAAATGCTTTTGTTACCATAATTTATTTTATCATATACATTATCGGCTACAGCAGAAGCCTGGCTTTTAGAATTTTTTATTGATTCTATAGTTTGTCTCTTAATGCGGCTAAAAGTTTGTTCTGTAAATTTCGGCTGCAACATTTTTTCTTTAAGAATATCAATGGTTTTTGCCAGGTTTTTTGAGAGTGATTGTACAGAGAAAACAATAGCATCCGTAGTATTGATTACACGAATGCTGCTTCCCAATTTTTCCAATTCCAGGTTGATCTCTTCACTCGTTTTATTTTTGGTATCCTCGTTCATCATGCTGGCGAAAAGACTTGCCAATCCTGCTTTTGAAAGATCTTTTTGTTCTAACAGGTTACCGCCCTTTACATAAATATTTAGATTTACAACAGGGATCTCATTGTTTTCCACCCCTATCACCTGCACACCTTCAGGTAAAGTTTTTTTCCAGAATTCAGGCACCTTCACTATAGGATTCGATCCGGATGGAGGCGCTATTTTCCTGTTGAAATTATCTTTGGGCTTATTGTATGTTAATGCATCATAGCCATAGTGCGGTCTGTTATAATGAGTGCTGTCAATCACATAATTATCAGCGGCAGCTATCAGGTTTTCTTTACCTTTTGGGAGAACGCTTAACACCACTGATGGTTTATTCTTAATATATTTATCGTACACACGCATCACATCTGCTTTCGTTACCTTATTATACATAGCCAGCATTTTGCCGATCATATTTGGATTGCCGGTATAAGTTTCAAACGCGGCTAATTGTGAAGCTTTACCTGCCACACTTGATAATCCATTGATGAGGCGGCTTTCATAACCATTTTTAAATTTCTCTATGTCGTCATCAGTCACTCCTTTCGCTTCAAAATCTTTTAATGATTCATTCACCAGTTTTTGCATATCGGCCAGGTTACTTCCTGGTAAAGGAACTACGGTGAATGTGAATGTGCCGGCTAGTTCATTAAGACTACTGAAAGCTACTGCTTGTAAGGCTTTCTGCGGCTTTACTAAATTTTGGTAAAGAAAGGATGTCCTGCCTTGCCCCAAAACTTGAGCCAGGCATGCCAATGGTGCCATATCTGCATTAAAATCAGGAACTGTTGGGTAAGTAATATTCAGCATTGGCAATTTTGCATAATTATCTACATAGCTTGTATAATGAGTCTCGGTTAATTTTACAGGAGGTAGTTGTACCGGTTTTACTTCAGGACCACGGGGGATAGATCCAAAATACTTTCCAACCATCTTGATTACATCTTTTGTTTTTACATCCCCCGCAATTGTAAGCGTTGCGTTATTGGGCCCATACCAGCGAAGGAAAAAATGTTTAAGATCATTTACATTCACCCTGTTTAGGTCTTCCACATAGCCGATAGTAAGCCAGGAGTAAGGATGGCCGTATGGATACAAAGCTTTCGCAGTCACTTCGCGGGCAAGGCCATAAGGTTTGTTATCATAATTTTGACCACGCTCATTCTTAACTGTTGACCGCTGAATTTCAAATTTTTGTTGCGTAACAGCGTCGAGCAGGAAACCCATCCTGTCACTCTCCAACCAAAGCATTTTTTCGATTTGGTTGCTGGGAACGGTTTCGTAATAATTAGTTCTGTCTGTATTGGTACTTCCATTTAGCGTGCCACCAGACTCAGTAATAATTTTAAAATGTTCTTTGTCTGCAACATTATCGCTTCCCTCAAACATCATGTGCTCAAAGAAATGCGCAAAGCCGCTTTTGCCGATTTCCTCACGTGCGCTGCCTACGTGATAGGTGACATCTATATGTACTACAGGATCACTATGATCTTCTGAAACGATTACTGTGAGGCCATTTGGCAAAACATATTTTTCAAAAGGTATAACAATATCATTGCCGTGCTTTTCCACTTTTTGAACAAGTTTAGCCTGGGCATTTGCTGATGTTAAAGAAAATAGAGAGGCCATTATTATTAAAAATAATTTTTGCATGAGGTAATAAATTTATTTTTCACAATTTACCATTATTATGAATAATAGGATTATCGGAGAATATGTGAATGGTAGTTTTAAATTTTAAAATGGCAATAATGAGAAAATTTTTTTATATACTAAAGTAAGATTGTGAAATATTATTCTTCAACTCACGAAACGTTATAGAGGGATATAAAAATTTTTTCTCATCTCATAAATGATCATACAACTATTTAATCAACTATGACGATAGATATTGTAATTTTGTAACCCTAAAATAAAGGATGCCGGTAAAAGAAGAAATATTAAAAGATGTCGTAATCAAATTTGCAGGAGATAGTGGAGATGGTATGCAATTGACCGGCACGCAATTCACCAACAACACGGCATTACTTGGAATTGACCTTGCCACATTTCCGGATTTTCCTGCAGAGATACGCGCGCCACAGGGAACCATTCCCGGCGTGAGTGGTTTTCAGCTGCGTTTTTCCAGTGATCGCATTTTTACTCCCGGTGATGCCTGTGATGTGCTGGTAGCAATGAATGCAGCTGCATTAAAGACCAACCTCAAAACATTGAAGCCGCACGGAAAAATAATTGTGGATATAAATGGCTTTGATGTTAAAAATTTAAGGCTGGCTAACTATCCTGAAGGAATAAATCCGATTGAGAATGATAGCCTCGAAGGTTTTGAAGTGATGAAAATTGATATAACCAAGATCACCAGGGAGGCACTAAAAGATTTTCCTTTAGGCACAAAAGAAAAAGACCGGGCAAAAAATATGTTTGTCCTGGGGTTTTTATATTGGATGTATAATCGCAACCTCGATAATACCATTCGCTTTTTAAATGAAAAATTTGGTAGCAAACCCGACATCCTCAACAGTAATTTAAAAGTGTTGCAGGCTGGTTATAATTATGGCGATACAACGGAGACTTTCACATCGCGCTACCAGGTAAAAAAGGCAGCAATGCCTGCCGGTGATTATAGAAGTATTATGGGCAACCAGGCGGTAGCTTATGGATTAATTGCCGCTGCGCAAAAAAGTGGCTTGCAGTTATTTTTAGGATCATATCCTATTACTCCCGCGAGCGATATACTTCATGAGCTGAGCCGGCACAAATCTTTTGGTATAAAAACTTTCCAGGCAGAGGATGAGATTGCTGCGATCAGTTCTGCCATAGGCGCGAGCTACGGAGGTAGTCTTGGCATAACAACTACAAGCGGCCCCGGACTGGCATTAAAAGCGGAAGCAATCGGACTTGCCGTGATGTTGGAAATTCCTTTGATTATTTGTGACATACAAAGAGGCGGACCATCAACCGGATTACCAACAAAAACTGAACAAAGCGATTTACTGCAGGCATGTTATGGAAGAAATGGTGAAAGCCCTTTACCTGTGATATCAGCATCCACACCAAGTGATTGCTTTAGCGCTGTTTTTGAAGCAGTAAGAATCGCAGTGCAGCATATGACACCTGTAATATTTTTGAGCGATGGTTATATTGCAAATGGCGCGGAGCCATGGAAATTTCCAAAGTCTGAAGACCTTCCTGAAATTACAGTGAATTTTAAAAAAGAATTGGGGGATCATGAAGAATCATTTCAACCTTATCTCAGAAATGAAGACCAGGTGCGGGCATGGGCTATACCAGGTTATGCAGGACTGGAGCATCGTGTGGGTGGTTTGGAAAAACAAAATGTGACAGGAAATGTGAGTTATGATCCTGATAACCACCAGTTGATGGTGAAAATAAGGCAGGAAAAAATAAATAAAATTGCAGAACATATTCCAGAGCAACAAATTGATAACGGCCCAGAAAAAGGTAAGCTACTGATTCTTGGATGGGGAAGTACCTATGGTGCTATTAAAAGTGCCGTAAAAGACATGGCCGAAGATGGTCAGGAAGTTGCGCATGTGCATCTCCGTTATATTCGCCCATTCCCTAAAAATCTCGGCGACATAATTAAAAATTATGAAAAGATTTTAATTCCCGAATTGAACAACGGACAACTGATAAAGATGATCCGTGATGAATTTTTAGTGGACGCAAAAGGTTTGCATAAAATCATGGGAATCCCCTTTGCAAAGCATGAGATCATTGAAGAGGTTAAAAAATTATTAGCTTAATTATTGGATAAATTTTTGCCATTTCAATTTACCGGGAAATAAAAAATGATAAAAAGATTGCTATCCGGCGGAACCAGTTTAGTTTATCCTTTGTAATTTGTAAAACAAGGTGTTATCTAAATTACCGTCTACGCTCTCTGCCCAGTGTTAGACCCAACTTAATAGAAAAACCAAGATAAGCATCATTATTCTTTGGATTTCCACGAATGCCATCGGGGTGTGCTGTTTCAGCACCAGGCTTGTGGCGATCATTTAGAAGTAATGCCTGGTTGAGTTTGGTGCCACTTAAATAATTAGTGAATACGGTAGGATCTATATATCTGCCGCTCACATCATCCAGGTAATCGGTCATAAGGATGCGATACATAAATTCTGCCCTGATATTAAGAATAGGAGAGAGGTCATATCGTGCTCCTATTCCAACAGGAAAGTTGAATTGGTACAGCTTATATTCTTTAGCTCTCGGGTATTCTGCAAAACCTTGCCCTTCTGTATGAAGTGGCTGCAGGTCTATGTAGGAATTGGTCAGTTTTGCCTGTGGATTAAAATGAAAATATCCAACGCCAGCTACAATATATGGTGATACTACAGGCGGGTATCTGTCATCATTATAGTTAACAAACATCTCGAATGGATGAAACTCACCAACTAAAACTATTTCAGTAATATTACTCCGAAAGCTTAGATTTCTTTCATAACGCTGCGTGGTAGTTGGTGCAACATCTTTTAATATACTGTCATAAGCGTGAACCTGCCCAAAAGTCGCTTCCAGGCGCAATCCTATAGCATTCTTAAAATTAACGCCAAAAAATAACCCGCCCGCGAATTTTGTAGTTTTTAAATTAAAATCTTTAACGGATTTCTTTCCGGGGCCTCTACGGCCTCCAAGATCTGTCATTGCATTCATTGCGCCAAGAGATCCGCCCATTTCATAGACAATATCAGCTTCGTAATAATCACCATTGTAAAAATAGTACTGTGCTTTCAACTGAGTGCCAGCGAGCACTAAAAGAAAGAAAAACAAAAATTTGAATTTCATATTTACGTGATTATTATACGCGTTCTTATAAGTTTGTGCGGTTAAAAATAATTACTTTTTTTTAGTATCAGGGATTATGACTGTATTATAATATTTACAAACGGATTTTAGACCGCAAATGTTGCATTTTGGCTTACGTGCAACGCAAATATAACGGCCATGAAGTATAAGCCAGTGATGGGCTACATGAACCAGGTCTTTTGGCAAATGCGCGATTAATTGCTTCTCTGCTTCCAGTGGAGTTTTTGCCTTCACCAAACCAATCCTATTAGATACACGAAATACATGAGTATCTACCGCCATATTGGGTTGATGGTCAATAACTGAGGTAATTACATTGGCTGTTTTTCTCCCCACCCCAGGCAGTTGTGTTAGCTCCGTTACTGTCATGGGAATATGACCTTTAAAGTCTTTCATTACCATTTGTGCCATGCCTATCAGGTGTTTACTCTTATTGTTAGGATAGCTAATGCTTTTAATGACTGAATAAACATCTTTTTCTTCAGCCTTACTTAAAGTTTCAATATCAGGGAATTGTTCAAAAAATATGGGTGTGGTTATATTTACTCTTTTATCAGTGCATTGAGCAGATAAAATTACAGCCACCAATAGCTGGTACGGACTGTCATATATCAATTCAGTTTCGGCGTCAGGATTATTTTTTATAAAATAATTAATAACAAACTTGTATCGCTCTTTCTTTATCATAAAAAAAAATCCTGCCCATTTTGGTGGCAGGATCAATAAACTTAAAAAATTTTTATTAAAGTGAATGTAACTGGCGTTGCTTTTTCGCAGCATATTTCAAAATATTATCAACCGCCTGTTGTCTTGGAGCTACCTTTCCTTCATCCAAAGCCTGGTGTGTGGCAAGAAGAGTATTGTAACTTTCTTTTAATATGTAATCTGTTTGTAATTCGGCAATTATCATAGCCGTTTTACTTTCGGAGGTCTCTTTATATAGAAACCTTACCAGATCTTCCTGGGTAATTTTAGTCATAAATTTGTGTGGCTTTTAAAAATCAAATAATGTTCTATCCGCAATTAAAACGCACAACGGTATAAATTATTGCCTGCCAGTTATTTATTTAGTCGAAACTGAATCTAAAGTTACAACAAATAAATCCTCATTGTCTTTTTTCATCAGGTATTTTTCACGGGCATATTTTTCAAGAGTCGCAGGGTTCGTTTTTAATAATTTCAATTCATCCCGCGTATCTGCAATTAGGTTTTGCATATTATCCTCATCCGCCTGCAACTTTTGATATTCCTGTATACGGTGTATTTGTTGTGGAATATCATTGCGGTCAAAAAATATCATCCATACAATAAAACAGGCAACTGTCAATAGGTATTTATTAGTCGCTATCTTCCTGAATAGTTTCATATGTTGAAGATCAAATATTTTATGTTGTCACAAATCTATTTCTTTTTTTTTGATGAACGCGCTTTCGGATTATAATCGAGGCATAAATTTACCAGGTATATTAAATCTTTGTTTGATTTAAATCCGGATGGATTTATATAACAATAACCGCTCATCTCTTTTCCTCTCATGATCATGGGCTGAAAGCCAGGCCTTTCACTTATTTGCTCCTGCATGGCCGGGTCAAAGCGGCACATCAGATTATCTCCACTTACATTAATGCACATTTTATTGTTTACCATAAATGCAAGTCCGCCAAACATTTGTTTTTCATCAATCTTTAATCCTGATTTATCTGCTAACAATTCCCGGATCATATCAGCAAGTTTGGTATCGTATGCCATAGATATCCTGGTTATAATGAATAAAAATTCCCTTTTATTTTTTACCGAATTTTATTTTTCCCTTCGGAAATATTGCGCTATCGCCTAACATTTCTTCAATGCGAATGAGTTGATTGTATTTGGCAACACGGTCTGTACGGCTGGCTGATCCTGTTTTTATCTGTCCGCAATTGAGTGCTACTGCCAGGTCTGCAATCGTAGTGTCTTCTGTTTCGCCACTGCGGTGGCTCATGATGGTATTGTAGCCATTATTTTGCGCAAGCGAAACTGCGTTGATCGTTTCAGTAAGTGTTCCTATCTGGTTTACTTTTACTAACAAGGCGTTAGCCACATTTTCGTCTATGCCTTGCTGTAACCTCTTTACATTTGTCACAAAAAGATCATCTCCTACTAACTGAATTTTACTTCCCAGGCGCTCTGTCATTAATCTCCAGCCTTTCCAATCGTCTTCGGCCATACCATCTTCAATGGATATGATGGGATATTTTTTTACCCAGTTAGCCCAATAATCCACCATCTTTTCGCTGGACAATTTGGTGCCATCACTTTTATGAAAATGATAAACTTTTTTAGCCGTATCGTACATTTCACTTACAGCAGGGTCCATCGCAATTGCAACCTGTGAACCTGCTTTATAGCCTGCTTTCTCTATAGCGATGAGTACTGTTTCTATCGCTTCTTCATTGCTTTGAATGTCCGGCGCAAAACCACCTTCATCTCCTACATTGGTGCTGTAACCTTTCTTTTTCAAAACAGCTTTTAGCTCATGAAAAATTTCAACTCCCCAGCGCAATGCTTCGCTAAAGGAACCGGCGCCAACAGGCATCACCATAAATTCCTGGAAATCAATTTTATTATCTGCATGCGAACCGCCATTGAGAATGTTCATCATGGGAATCGGTAAGATCTTAGCATTAGTGCCACCGACATAACGATAAAGAGGAAGGTTCGCTTCCAGCGCTGCCGCCTTCGCAACAGCCAGGCTTACAGCAAGTGTGGCATTAGCTCCGAGCTTGCTTTTATTATCCGTGCCATCCATTTCTATCATCATGGCATCAATGCCTGTTTGGTCTGCTACATCCCAACCTACCAACTCTGCTTCCATGACTGTATTTATATTTTCCACTGCCTTAAGCACTCCTTTTCCACCATATTTTTTCTTATCATTATCACGCAGCTCCATTGCTTCATGTACGCCGGTACTGGCACCCGATGGTACGGAAGCCCTACCCAGGTAAGCATTATCAGTTAATATATCTACTTCTACTGTAGGGTTGCCGCGGCTATCTAATATTTGTCGGGCGGTGATGTTTGCAATGTAACTCATTGTTTTGTTTTTGATTTTTAAAACTCATCAATTTTTGATGGGTTCAACTCAGACCATTTATCAATCTGAATATTCCTGGCAAATTTAATATAAATAGATGCTGTCTCTTTGAAATGTTGTTTTTAACGAAGAAAAAATATAATGATAATATATTTCTTCATTAAATGAAATTTTTATGAGCCTATGGTAATAAAGAATTTAGCCGGCTTTTGCCCCACGCAGGCAAAGATAAACGCCGGGACGGATCGGGTTGTCCTTGTGGAACATCCCGCTTCGTCGGGAATTTTCTTTCTTTTTTTTCTAGAAGAAAAGAAATGGGAAACGACAAAAAGTTCAAATGATTCTGAGTCTAAATTTTTGTCGGTAACCGTTGGTGAGGCCATAATAGCCTAAAGAAAAAATCATCTCTTGCCCGGAAAAAACGAATGAGATTGCTTTGAAAACTCAAGTTTTTTCAATATGAAAATGAGTATCCGGTTTTCGCGCAATGACGCATCCCGGGGTGGAGTTCTAATGGTGAGAAGCAACTATTAAGGATCAGTAATTTGCAATCAACTGGTCAATTTCCTAAACACTTCTTCAAGACTGGAGCTCTTGCTCTGCAAAGAAATGATATCCAGATTATGTTGTAAGGCAAACTCCAACAATAGTTTCTTTAAAGAATCAGGCGAAGAAGTCTTCAATAAATAAACATCCCCATCTTTATTTACAGATTCTACATGAGCTAAATTTTCCAACAAGGAATTTTCCGCAGGCTGACTAAATTGTACAGAAACTACATGGCCGCCACTTTGCAAAAGCTGGAGATTTTTTAAAGTGTCATCCGCCACTATTTTTCCTTTATTGATGATCACGACGCGATCACAGATGCTCTCTACTTCCTGTAAAATATGGGAAGAGAAAAGCACTGTTTTATTTTTACCCAGGTATTTTATAAGTTGCCTGATCTCAATGATCTGGTTGGGATCAAGGCCTGTGGTAGGTTCATCCAATATTAAAACTTTAGGATCGTGTATCAACGCAGCAGCAAGACCGACGCGTTGTTTGTATCCTTTACTAAGCTGTCCTGTTTTTTTATTGCTTTCCGGCCGCAAGCCCGTCATGTCTATTACTTCTTCAATTCTATTTTTCGTGTGCCCGTTCATGTGATGCGCACGTGCGATGAATGTAAGGTATTCGCGCACATACATATCGTAGTACAGCGGGTTGCCCTCGGGCAGGTATCCGATTTGTTTTTTTATGCCGATTGGATCTTTATCTACTTCGATGCCGTTAACGATTGCCTTACCGCCATCCGCCGGAAGGTAACCGGTGATAATCTTCATGGTAGTGGATTTGCCCGCACCATTAGGTCCTAAAAATCCTACGATCTCATTGTCGTGCGCTTCAAATGAAATGCTATCAATGGCTTTTTGCGTGCCATATAATTTTG
>JBDTXP010000020.1:0-20084 GCA_040006135.1 Ginsengibacter sp.
TTTATGTTAGCCTAAGTAATGCCTGCATCAAAATTTATATGATTGCTACATGAGTATAGATGCAATTTATTTAATCATTCTTGTCGTCGCCATTTTCAAAGGCCTGAAAAACGGCTTTGTTGTAGGAATTATTTCACTTTTTGGTTTCATAATTGGCCTGGCTGCGGCAATGAAATTTTCGACAGTTGTCGCGCATTCACTAGAAAATTCTTCCGGTAATTTTTCCAAATGGCTACCTTTTTTTAGTTTTTTTATTGTCTTTATTGTTGTTATTTTCCTCGTCGGTCTGCTGGCCCGCACCATAAAAAAGATTCTATCTCTCTCAATGCTCGGCTGGCTCGACAAGTTGTTGGGCGTGGCCTTATATCTTATTCTTTATACGATTATTTTCAGCATATTTTTATTCTTTGCTGTAAACGCTCATTTAATAAGTCAACAAAGTATTGAAGCTTCAAATGTGTATCCCTATATCAATAATTGGGGACCGGCAGTGATAAATAATATGGGAAAAATAATTCCAATTTTTAAAGATCTTTTTTTGCAATTGCAGGAATTTTTTTCAAAATTTGAAAATAAAATTGCCCTGCACCAGGTATTGATTTTTAAAAATCACACCAATTTGTGCTGATAAACAATTATTTTAGCATAAATAATCTTGGCTATAAACGCTGATTGACTGACTTATCATGGAAGAATTAATACAACAGGAAGGCAAATTTAAATTTATTGAAATTGGCGAAGGGGAACCCCTGGTTTTATTGCATGGTCTTTTTGGCGCATTGAGTAACTTTTCTCATTTAGTAGATTATTTTAAAACTTCCTATAAGGTGATTGTGCCCATGCTTCCTTTGTTCGAACTGGACCTTTTGCATACTACAGTCGGTGGCCTTCAGAAATTTGTCAAGCGCTTTATTGAACACCGCGATTACAAAAACATTCATTTATTAGGCAACTCACTTGGTGGCCATGTGGCACTCGTTTATATTTTAAAAAATCCTGATAGAGTAAAGTCTCTCACGCTTACCGGTAGTTCCGGCCTTTTTGAAAATGGTATGGGCGACAGCTACCCAAAGCGGGGTGACAAAGAATATATTCGCAAAAAAACTCAGTTAACTTTTTATGATCCGGCGATGGCAACTGATGAACTGGTAAATGAATGCTTCGAGATTACAAACAACAGGATAAAAGTTATCAAAATAATATCACTCGCTAAATCTGCCATACGTAATAACCTCGGGGACGAAGTAAGCCAGATAAAACAACCAACTTGCCTTATCTGGGGAAACAATGATACCATCACCCCTCCTTTTGTCGCGCAGGAATTTCACAAACTCATTCCTAACAGCGAATTACATTTTATTGATAAATGCGGGCATGCTCCCATGATGGAAGTACCTGAAGAATTTAATAGAATCCTTGGAGCTTTTCTTACTAAATTAAAAACGCCTGCTGCAACAGTTAATTGATTTTAATTGTCTGTATGGTGTATTCAATTTGTTTGTCTAAATAAAATTAATGACCACAGTTCACCTTATAGATAATCAATTACCCACTATTCAAAGAAGTGCCAGCATAAGCGATGCGCTTAAACTCGCCGCTAATTATAATGTTTCCCATCTGCCTGTAATAGATGACGAAAAATTTGAGGGCCTTATTTCTGAAGAAGATCTTTTAGCTGCTTCTGATTCCAGTAAATCAATAGCTGAACTTTCATCAAATTTATTATCCAGATCTATAAATGCGACAGACCACTTTTTAAAGGCTGCCCAATTTTGCAATTTATACCGTGCTAATATAGTACCCGTGAAAAATGATGAAGGCGAATTCATTGGAAGCATTCCTGCATATAATCTTTTAAATGAGTTAGGAAATTTATGTGGTGCAAATGAAATGGGTGCATTAATAGTTTTAGAAACAGAACAATCCAAATTGTCAATTTCAGAAATAAATAGCATTGTGGAAAGTGACGGAGCAATTATTCTACATCTAAATATAAATACTCAGCCGCCCTCCTCGTTAGTACGAATCACTTTGCAACTAAATAAAAAAGAAGTATCTACCATTATCGCTTCTTTTGAAAGATATGAGTACTCAATCGTCTATTACGTTGGAGAAGAAATTTTTGAAAATGATATTAGCGTTAATTATCAAAATCTCATGAACTATCTTGATATCTGAACCAACGCACAAAATCCCACAAAACCTTTGCTTTTACTATAAATACGCTTTAGCCATTTAGTATTATTTTTGAATTATGCGAATTGCCATTTATAGCCGCGGATTAGAATCTGAACAATTAGAAGGCTTAAAATTATTACTTGCTGAATTTTCAACTTATAAAATAGAGCCCGTAATATTTCAGGATTTTTTTAATCAGTTCTATAGTGCCTTTTCCATAAATGGAAAGTACAGCACCTTCAATCAATCGGATTCGCTGGAAAATATTGATTTCATGATCAGTCTCGGCGGTGATGGTACGCTCCTGGATGCAGTGACATATGTGGGCAATAAAGGTATTCCGGTTTTGGGAATTAATTATGGCAGGCTTGGATTCCTGGCAAGTATAGGTCGCGATGAAATTCATGAAGCAATTGAATCTTTGGTAAATCGTTCATTTAATATTGACAAAAGAAGTCTTGTTCACCTCGATGCGAATATGCCATTGTTTAATGGGGTGGCGTTTGCGCTCAATGAATTCACCATACATAAGACTGATATATCACCAATGATAAAAATTCACACTTATCTGAACGGAGAATTTCTTACCACTTATTGGGCAGATGGATTAATTGTCGCGACACCAACGGGCTCCACTGGGTATTCATTAAGTTGTAATGGTCCTGTAGTGTTTCCTGATTCAAAAAGTTTTGTGATTACACCGGTTTCTCCTCACAATTTGAATATAAGGCCACTTGTAATACCTGACGATTCTGTTATTTCTTTTGAGGTAGAAGGGCGCTCTGAGGGATTTTTATGCACCCTTGATAGTCGCAGGGAAATAGCAAGCAAAGAGGTCTTGCTCGCCATAAGAAAAGAAACTTTTTATATTAATCTTATTCGCCTTAATGAAAATAATTTTTTGCAAACTATAAGAAATAAGCTTTCATGGGGTCTCGATAAAAGAAATTAATATTATTTTTATTTTTTTTAATAATTTATAGTTGTTTCTTCCGTTTGTATAAGGCACTTATTGTATTTATGATAGTATTAACCGGATAGCTTCTATAAAAAACACCATCTTTACGCTCAGGTTAATGATTTAAAAAACTTATGAAAAAAATTTTTGTATTCCTTCTAATAATTGCTTCAGGATTATATAGCCACGCTCAAATGGAAGAATATATCCAGGAAGGTGAATTTGGCATTACCGCAGGGGCTGCTCATTACTTTGGTGACATCAATAATCGTGCAGCCCTAAATCGGCCTAAAATTGCAGTTGGTGCATTTTTTCGGAAGCAGTTCGGAAACTACGTAGCTGTGCGTCTTTCCGGGCATTATGCACAATTAGGTTATAGTGATATATACAGTAAGAATGAATTTCAACAAAGAAGAAACCTAAGTTTCAATACCAATATTTTTGAGTTGGCATTAAGTGGGGATTTTAATTTTTTTAAATTTAATGCTGCAGATATACATCATGCTTTTACTCCATATGCAACTTTAGGTATAGGTATTTTTAGTTATGATCCGTATACATATTTAAATGGACAAAAAATTTATCTAAGGCCTCTGAATACGGAGGGTCAAACATTTTACAAGGATAGGAAAGCTTATGGTAGTATGTCCCTATGCTTCCCTATTGGCTTTGGTGTAAAATATGCCCTCACAGAAAAAGTAAATATTTCTCTTGAAATTGCTCATCGCTTTACAAGAACCGATTATATTGATGATGTGAGTACTACCTACATTGGGGCAGATAAGTTTCCTGCATCAAGCAAATCCCCTGCTATATTGCTCCAGGATCGTTCATATGAAACAGGTATTCCAATAGGTGTGGAAGGAAGGCAAAGAGGATTTAGCAAACAAAAAGATCAATATACCATTGCAGAGGTTGGTGTTTCCATCAACCTGAGTTCTTATCGTTGTCCATCAGCCAGGTAGCCTCCAATTTTATATAAAAAGCCTTTACTTTTTTGTATTTTTACCTCTTGTCAGGCATTACGCCTGATGTATTTTCTATTTACACATGAGTTTGAAAGAGAATTTAATTCCTGAAAAGCTTCCGGTTCACATAGCCGTTATAATGGATGGCAACGGAAGATGGGCTAAAGAAAAGGGGCAAGATCGCCTATTTGGCCATTATAGCGGTGTGGAAAGTGTAAGAAATATTGTGGAGGGTTGTGCAGAATTGGGAATCAAATATCTTACACTGTACGCCTTCAGTACTGAAAATTGGGATCGTCCTAAAGATGAAGTAACCGGATTAATGGAATTGCTTGTACAAACCATTAAAAAAGAAATTCCTACGCTTAACAAAAATAACATCAGGCTTCACGTTATTGGCAATATTTCATTGCTACCCGGTAACGCCAGAATTGAGCTGGAGGAGGCTTGCAATGAAACTGCAAAAAATACAGGACTCAATCTTGTAATGGCACTTAGCTATAGCAGCCGTTGGGAGATTTTAAATGCGGTTAATAGTATAATTTCAGAAAGAAAAAATAAGACGAACGACTTACCTGTCACAGAACAAGAATTCAAATCTTACTTATGTACACATGCATTTCCGGATCCGGAATTAATGATAAGAACAAGTGGTGAGTTTAGGATCAGTAATTTCTTACTTTACCAATTGGCCTATTCTGAATTGTATTTTACCGAAACCCTATGGCCTGATTTCAGAAAAGAAAATCTTTATGAGGCATTAATAGATTTTCAAAATCGGGAGAGAAGATTTGGTAAGACCAGTGAACAATTATAGGAAAAATATGAAGATTTTAATCAACTTATCATCGATTTATTCGATCAAAAATATCTTCCAATTTTACACTTGAAACTCTAACCCTTTATTAAAGCTGATTTAACAAAAACTTTTCATAATTGAATATAACTTGCCGCCCTATTAAAATCGATTTAATGCCTTATATCTACAAGATTTTAGTCTTGATAGTTTGCGCTTTTGTTACCAAAACTTCCGCTTTCGCTCAGGTACCTTCTGATTCACTTGCCAATACTGGCAGAATAGATTCATCATCAATCTCAATAAACCCTCAGCTCGAAAATATTTTTAATAATAAAAATCCCCAGGATTATATAATTAAAGAAATTAAAGTTACCGGCACTACCTCATTTGATCCTAATCTTATTATTTCCATCTCCGGCCTTGCTGTAGGAGATAAAATTTCTCTCCCGGGAGGTGATGGTTTTTCAAGAGCTATCAATAATCTCTGGAAGCAAAATCTTGTAAGTAATGTGGAAATCTACATAACCCAACTAACTGGTAAAAATGACATTTCGGTTGAAATAAATATTACGGACCGTCCTACGCTCACCTCATTTAAATTTAAAGGAATTAGCAAAAGTGAGTCAGAAGACATATCCCCAAAAATTGGCCTTGCAAAAGGTCGCGTAACCCGAGTGACAGAGAGCCTGAAAACTTCCGCAGCCAGCGTAATTAAAAAATTCTATTTAGATAAAGGTTTTAGAAATGTTGATGTTCAGATAGTAGAATCAAAAGACACTAAGGCGCCTAATTCGGTTAATTTCCTTTTCATCATCAACAAAAATGGCAAGGTGCGTATCAATGAGATATATTTTGCCGGCAACCATTCTGTTTCTGATTTGAAATTGAAAAAACAAATGAAAGGGACGAAGGAAAAAAGTCGCCTGACTCTTTTCCCTTCTATAAATCAAAATGTTTACGATTCCACCAAAGCCAATCATGTCACCTTTAATGAATACATTAAAGAAAATGGCTACCTGATTCCTTCTGCCACAAAAGAACTGCTCGATCCTTACGTCAGAATAAAACTGCTTAGTTCGGCAAAATTTAATGAGAAGAAATTTATTGAGGACAAAGCCCACATCCTGGATTATTATAATTCACTGGGTTTTAGAGATGCCAGCATCCTAGCAGATACTACATACCAGGATAAAAACAACCTTGATGTTGCCCTAAAACTGGAAGAAGGTCACCGCTATTATTTTGGAAATATTACCTGGAAAGGAAATACAAAATATTCAGATTCCATCCTCAGTGTGTTCCTGGGAATTAAGAAAGGCTCAATTTATAATGCTGAAACGCTTAATAAAAAATTAGGTAAATCCCCTTCACCGGAAGGAGGTGACATTACGAGTCTTTACCAGGATGATGGTTATCTATTTTTCAATATTAATGCTGTAGAAACTGCTGTTTATAATGATACGATAGATCATGAGATCCGTATTGTAGAAGGTCCGCAGGCAACGATCGGAAAAGTAGAGATAACAGGAAATGATAAGACCAAAGAATATGTAATTCGCCGCGAGCTGAGAACTGTACCGGGTGATAAATTCAGTCGCGCTGAAATTATTCGTACTCAACGTGAACTCTCACAGTTGGGTTATTTTAATCCTGAAAAAATCAATCCGGGAATCGTTCCTAATATTGATAATGGCACAGTAGATATAAATTGGGGCCTGGAGGAAAAGTCTTCAGATCAATTGGAACTTTCAGCTGGTTTTGGTGGTGGAATAGGGCTTACAGGTACATTAGGTGTTACGTTTAACAACTTTTCAATTTATAATATTTTTAATAAAAAAGCATGGCAACCTTTGCCTAGCGGTGATGGCCAAAAGCTAAGCCTTAGGGCACAGAGTAATGGTAAGCAGTTCCGGTCTTATAACTTTTCTTTTACTGAACCCTGGTTAGGTGGTAAAAAAAGAAACTCTTTTACTATTAGCTATTATGATACTAAATATGCAAATGCTTACGATCCTTTTACAGGACGTTATAGTAAATCATATGGCGATTCTTCTTTTATAAAAACAACCGGATTTAGTGTTTCATTAGGTAAACAACTAAAATGGCCAGATGATTATTTTGCATTGGTATATCAATTAAATTACCAACGATATAAGTTGAGGAATTACAATATTTTTCCCGGACTTACTAATGGCGTTTCAAATAATATCAGTTTAAAGATTACCCTGGCACGTAACTCTGCAGGACCAAATCCGATATTTCCGACAAGTGGTTCTAACTTTATTATAAGCACTCAGCTTACACCGCCTTACTCATTATTTAATTCTTCCAATGAAACTTTGAACTCATATAAGTGGGTGGAGTTTCATAAAGAAAGATTTACAGCAGAGTGGTATGTGCCAATTGGCCAGGGTCGTGGACCGGATAAGAATAAACAATTTATTATAAAAGCTGCTGCGAAGTATGGTTTCCTCGGCAGGTATTCTACGAAAACAATCACTTCACCTTTTGAAAGATTTCAATTGGGAGATGCCGGCTTAAGTAATAATTACGGATTGCTTGGTTATGATATTATTGCTCATAGAGGGTATCCTGTTTATGATAACAGTGATCCCAAAATTAACCCTGACCTGAGCCAGGCCAGAGAATTTTTTACTATTTTTAATAAGTATACTGTGGAGCTGCGATACCCTTTTAGTACCAGTGCTTCCAGTACTATTTATGGCCTTGCTTTCTTTGAAGCCGCAAATGGCTGGTATAATTTTAAAGATTATAATCCTTTCAAGTTGCGCAGATCAGTAGGCGTTGGTATGAGATTCTTCCTGCCTATGTTTGGGCTGCTAGGATTTGATTATGGAATAGGTCTTGACAGAATCAATGGTGGTACGGGATTAAAAGGTGCTGCCAAATTCACATTCATGTTAGGCCAGGAACCAGAATAATTTTCAAACCTATTTTTAGGGATATAATTAATTTAAACTTAAAATTATTCTTAAAAATTAAAATTCTCAAAAGATGAAAAAGATAATTATCACGTGCTGTACTTTTTTACTATTCACACTTGCTACAAATGCGCAGCGATATGCTGTGATTGATTCAAAATACATTTTAGGGAAATTACCTGATTATAAAGAATCTCAAAAAAAACTGGACCAGTTTAGTGAAATGTGGCAGCAGGAAATAGACAGAAAGAGCACTGATCTTAACCAAATTTATAAAGAATATGATGCTGAACAGGTAATGCTGAGTGATGAGCTAAAGAAAAAGAGAGAGGATGAGATTTATAATAAAGAAAAAGAATTGCGCGACCTGCAACGCAAAAGATTTGGTTTTGAAGGGGATCTTTTCAAAAAAAGGCAGGAATTAATAAAGCCCATTCAGGACAGAGTTTATAACGCAATTCAGAAATTGGCAGCCGCTAAATTATATGATTTCATTTTAGATAAAAGTGAAGGAATTACCGTTATATTTGCCGACCCAAAACTGGACAAGAGTGATGATGTGCTAAAAGAACTTGGAGTTAAATAATTGCGAAACAAGCAATGTGGGTGCAGCCATCTTTCTATTTTTAAACACTTATTACAAAACAAATCTTAAAACAAAAATGAAACATTTCTTTTCTACTATCTTACTTTCCGCTGGAATTTTAAGTTTTTCAACAGTTGCAAATGCACAACAGAAAATAGGCTATATTAATGCTGACGAGGTTGTACAATTAATGCCAGAGGCTGCAGCAGTTCAAGCTCAACTAGATCAATACCAGCAATCCTTGTATCAAAATGCACAGGAAAAGCAGACTACTTTAAACGAAGCAGTTGCTAAATTTTATAAAGATTCGACAACTATGAGTCCCAGTATGAAAGAAGTAAAAAGGACTGAATTACAAAAACAAGTGCAGGATTTGAGCGGTGAAGATCAAAAAATCCAAAATCAATTTGAGCAAAAGAGGCAGGAGCTTTCTTTACCTATTCAAAAAAAGCTACAAGCTGCTATAGAAGATGTAGCCAAGGAGAATGGTTATTCATATGTAATTACAAGAGAAGCACTTATTATTGTTCCTCCAACGGGAGATTTAGGCCCATTGGTAAGAAAGAAATTAGGTTTGAAAGAACCTGCGGCCAAAGGTGTAGCACCGGTTAAATAATATACTACGCATAAAGTTTTTACAAGCCATTCCACAAAACGGAATGGCTTGTTTATTTTTGTATTATGGTAAAATCATCTCCTATTGGCGTTTTTGATTCCGGCTATGGCGGACTTACCATATTAAAGGAAATAGAAGCAGCATTGCCCGGATATGATTTATTATACCTGGGAGATAATGCACGCTCACCTTATGGGACAAGATCATTTGAAACAGTTTATGAATATACACTGGAATGTGTAAAATGGCTTTTCAAAAGTGGATGCCCTCTTGTAATACTTGCCTGTAACACAGCATCTGCAAAGGCTTTAAGAACCATTCAGCAAAAGGATTTGCCCGTATTATTTCCCGGAAAAAAAATATTAGGAGTAATACGACCAACAGCAGAGGTGATTGGAAACTATTCCAAAGAAAACAAAATTGGAATTTTAGGTACAACTGGCACCATCAATTCACTTTCCTATGTTATTGAGATCAACAAATTTTTCCCTGAAGCAAAGGTGATTCAGCAAGCCTGCCCTATGTGGGTTCCCATCATAGAAAACAATGAGCTTGAATCGGCAGGTGCTCAATATTTTTATGAGACATACGTAAATGAGCTTCTTTCGCAGGAAAAAAACATAGATGCTGTTCTTCTTGCCTGCACCCATTATCCACTCATTGAACACCTATTAAGGCCTTTATTGCCAAAAAAAGTAAAGCTTATTTCCCAGGGGAAAATAGTAGGGGAAAGCCTTAAAGATTATTTGAGAAGACACCCTGAAGTGGATGAAAAATGCAGCCAAAACAATCAGCTTAATTTTTTTACTACCGACAGCACAGTTGATTTTGACCGGCACTCTACCATTTTCTATGGAAAAGAAGTGCATTCACAACATGTGCAAGTATAAATAGAAGCTGAACAAATAATCAAAAAAGCTGTGGATTTTTCTAAAATTTATATTACTTTTGCCGCCCTTTCACAAGCAGCAGGGATGGTGCCCGGCTGAGACTTAAACATTTTAATAAACGGTAAATCAAATAAACAATGCCAGGAAAAAAAAGAACTTACCAGCCGCATAAGCGTCGTCGCAAAAGTGTTCATGGTTTCAGAGAGCGTATGTCCACAGCAAATGGCCGTAAAGTATTGGCCAGCCGCAGAAAGAAAGGGCGCCATAAACTGTCAGTTTCTGATGAGCACGGAAGTAAGAAATAAAATAGCTTTAAATATTCATAATAGCCTTTCAATGAAAGGCTATTTTTGTATCCGGTCAAGTCCAAAATTTTATAAAACATAAGTCATTAAAAAAGAATTTACTTTAGGGTCGGAAGAAAGAATTAAAAGCCGAAAAGCAATTCTTTCCCTTTTTGATAAGGGCACATCTTTTAGTATTTTCCCTATTCGGGTAGTTTATATTCTTGAACAGCGGAGCGAAAAAAATGGTTTAAAAGCAGCATTTACCGCAAGCAAAAAGAATTTTAAAAAAGCTGTAGATCGAAATCGAATTCGGCGGCTGATGAAGGAAAGCTGGCGGCTTCAAAAAAATGAATTGCAACTTTTTTTACAATCCAGTCAAAAAAGCCTGGATATATTTTTTATTTATGCAGGTAAAGAATTACCAGAATACCAATTCATTTATAAAAAAATGGAAGAAGCCATTAAAAAAATGGAAGATCATTTAGTAGATCACAAAAACAAATCTGTGTAAAGTTTACCTCCCGGCACTACGGAATATTTGTCAAGATCTATAATTCCTTCTGCTGCTAAGACAGCTTCATCAATGAATGAATTGCCTGTGCACTCCCCGGAAGGTTTTTGAAGAATATAGAAAGCTGCATCAGCAATTATCTCAGGTTTCCGACTCATATTAATTAGCATCTCTCCTCCCAGCAAATTCTTAACAGCAGCAGTAGCAATGGTAGTCCTTGGCCACAAAGTATTGGCAGCTATACCAAATTTCTTCAATTCACCCGCGAGCCCTAATGCGATCATACTCATATCGTATTTACTCATCGTGTACGCAACATGGCTTTTTAGCCATTTTGGATCCATATTTATTGGCGGAGACAAATTAAGAATATGAGGATTACTACCTTTTTTTAGAAAGGGAATACAGGCCTTTGATACAAAAAAAGTTCCCCGCACATTAATGTCATGCATCAGATCATAGCTTTTTATTGTAGTAGTTTCTAAAGGGGACAATGAGATTGCTGAAGCATTATTGATAAGAATATCTATGCCTCCAAAAGTATCTACAGTTTGCTGAACAGCCTGCTCTATCTGATCTTCAAAGCGTATATCACATTGTACAGGCAAAGCTTTGCCACCGGCATCTTCTATTTCTTTTGCTGCGCTAAAAATGGTACCCCCAAGTTTTGGATTCTCCTCAATCGACTTTGCGGCTATTACTATATTAGCACCTTCTGCAGCAAGCCGTAAGGCTATTGCTTTTCCAATTCCGCGTGATGCGCCTGTTATAAATATTGTTTTTCCGGAAAAAAATGCCATCGTTTAAAAAATAAAATGAAAAATTTAAAGAAAGTTCAAATAAAAAATTTAAAAATAATCGTGATAAAGTTAAACCGCTAAAAAATGAATGTAATATTATTTTATGGAAACACATTACATTCGGTGAATCATTTTTATCAATAACCGTTATTCATAAAATCTGAATATGAATCAACTTCAAACCAAACAACGCTTTTATTCGCTGGATGTATTTCGCGGAGCCACAGTTTGCTTAATGATCATGGTAAACAATCCTGGTAGTTGGGAGCATATTTATGCTCCTCTTGATCATTCTGAATGGCATGGCGTAACACCTACAGACCTTGTCTTTCCATTTTTTCTTTTTGCAGTTGGTAATGCGCTTGCTTTTGTAATGCCGCGACTTGAGATCGCCGGACCAACTGTTTTTTGGAAAAAAATTATAAAACGAACATTTCTTATTTTCATCATTGGCCTTTTTCTTAACTGGATGCCTTTTGTAAAATGGGATCACGATACCCTCGTTTTTAAACCTTGGAGTTACATTAATAGTAATGGCGAACAAGCGGGGATACGAATACTGGGAGTGTTGCAACGCATTGCCCTTGCTTATTTTTTTGCGAGTGTTATTATTTATTTTTTTAAACTAAGGGGCGCGTTTTATGCCGCCTGCATTCTGTTATTAGGATATTGGCTTTTGTGTGTAGCTGGTAACCCAAGTGATCCTTTTAGTTTTACAGGTTGGTTTGGTACAAATGTAGATAAGGCTATTTTGGGAGAAGGTCACATGTATCATGGAGAAGTAAGGAATGGTAAAGCGATTGCCTTTGATCCGGAGGGTTTTATGAGCCTGTTCGGCTCCATTGCGCAGGTGATATTTGGATACCTGTGTGGCGATTATATTATTAAGAAAGGAAAAACAGCGGAAATGGTTAATGGCCTTTTTGTTGCCGGCAGCGTTTTACTTTTTGCAGGATACATGTGGGACATGGTTTTTCCATTGAATAAAAAAATATGGACCAGCTCTTATACAGTTTATACTACCGGACTTGCAATGGTTATAATTGCAGTAATGATCTACCTCATCGAATTAAAAAATGTAAGAGGATGGCTCGGTAAATTTTTTGATGTTTTCGGAAAAAACCCGTTGTTTATTTTTATGCTTTCGGGCATATTGCCACGGCTATTAGGTCTAATAAGAATCCCATCCTTTGTAAATGCTGATGGTAGCACAGGTTATCTCACTCCTTTTGGTTGGTTCTATGAACACATTTGCAAACCCCTTTTTCCTAATAATTTAAATAATGGTTCCCTGTTATACGCGCTCTGCATGATTACTTTTTATTGGCTTATTGTTTATTGGATGGATAGGAAAAAGATTTATATAAAAGTGTAGGTTTCAATGAGACGGCAGACAACAGACCACAGACGATTGTATTAACCGTTAGTAGGATTGCTTCATTTTCCTCAAAGCACATGGGTTCCATCCACTAATTGTACATCGTAGCAATTTGCTTCGATAGAGAATTTTTTCTTGTAAGCTTCACTTATTTGCTTAATAAAAATTTCTTTTAAGTCTTTTTTTACGAGGTTAATTGTACAACCACCAAATCCACCTCCCATAAGTCTTGCGCCGGCTACACCATCAAAGTTTGCTGAAAAATCAACGAGAAAATCCAATTCTACACAACTTACTTCGTAAAGTTTACGCAAGCCTACATGGGTTTGAAACATTAATTTCCCAAAGGAATCGAGGTCTTTATTTTTTAAAAATTGAGCAGCCTTTTTTGTACGGAAAATTTCCTGCACTACATACAGACACCGGCGAAAAACTGTTTCATTCATTTTATTCTTTAGTGCCAACAACTGATCTTCGCTTTCCAAATCTCTAAAACTGGTGATACCCGTATTTTCTCTAATTATTTTTAAACCTTCTTCGCACTCACGTCTACGTTGATTATAAGCAGAGTCAGCGAGTGAATGATGCACATTAGAATTTACCAAAATAATATTGTAATCCGGAAAATTAAATGGAAGGTATTCGTGTGTTATTGTTTTACAATCCAACAATAAGACATGATCTTTTTTACCAAACATATTGGCATATTGATCCATAATACCACAGTTTACTCCGGGAAAACCATGCTCTGCGCGTTGGCATAAAAGAGCAAGTTGTTTGCGATCGTAACCAAATTTCATTACCTCATTAATCGCCATAGCGAGGCCGCCTTCTACTGCGGCTGAAGAGGACATGCCCGCTCCATTGGGAATATCCCCACCAAATGCGCAATCAAATCCTTGAATTTTTTTACCATCTTTTATAAATTCATTTATAACTCCAAGGACATAATTCTTCCAGCTTTCCATCTTTTGTATTGCATGAATATTTATAGAAAGCGCTTCTTTAAAATCAATTGAATAAAAGTTAATCACTTCACTTTCATTTAATGCAAATGCATACCAGATTCCTTTATCAATTGCTCCTGGCATTACATAACCATCATTATAATCCACGTGTTCGCCAATGAGGTTAATACGGCCGGGAGAAAAATAAACTTGTGGCTCGCCAGGAAATTTTTCTTCAAACGCTTTTAGTACTTCATTATGCTGATTGGCCATCAAAATTATTTAGATGAAGTAAGTTGGTAAGTAATTTCATATTGCGCGGATTGGCCAGGTTCTAGAGTTTGGAAACCCGTATTACTATTGAACCCATCAGGTGGACCACTAATATTTTCTATGGCGATACTCATTCTATTTTCCGGTGTATAAAATTGAATATATGGATAGCTGGCTGAAGGAATAAACGAAACCTGTATACCGGTTTCCTTGTTTTTCAAGACGCACATCGGCTGGCACGTATCCATGTTTAATGTAAAACAATTATCATAAACCGTGTCTCCAAATTTCTTTATAGAATTAAATTTATCATACTCTTTCATTTCTCCTGTCGGAATTAAATTATCATTAAATACAACCATTTCTTTAGACTGAAATTCCAAATACACATCATCTATTCGTCCACCGAGACTGAAATAAGGATGCCATCCATCCTGAATAGGAATTAGGCCCTTATCTTTATTTGTGCTTGTTGTAATGGCAGTGAGATGGCCATTTGCAGACAATTTCCATTCAATTTCGCAGTCATAAAAAAAAGGATATCCCGGATCTTCCTGTTCATAGGAATAACTCATTGTAACTGAAGCAAAATCTTTATTTGAAGTTTCGTTGACTACTTTAAAATCTTTATCAAATAATTCTCCGTGAAGTGCATTTCCGTTAGTGATAAATTTTTCGAGTTCATATTCATTTCCGCCAAAACTATATTTTCCTTTATTAATGCGGCAAACAAATGGTGAAAGTTTTACTCCCCGAAAGCCTCTTTGTGTCAATTGCGTTTCGAATTCATTTTTGGAAGTATAGCTGCTGATAACGTTATGAGTTTGATCTCCCAATACAATGCTGAAATTGTAAAGCATAGCAGCGCATCCGGGTATTATTTCCGCAAAAATATTTGCGGTACTATCCGTTAGCCTGACTTTTTCAAATCCATTTTCCTGAATATGATTTATAGAAAACATTTAGTCAAATTACGAAAAGAAGCTTAAACTGATTCAAGAATTTTCATCACCTCATTTTCGTCAGGTAAAAAATCTGTGCCATTTAATTTCGTATCTTTTTCAAGAAACTTTTCTAACTTTTTATCTTCATAAAGTGAGAGAATTGCAGGATGAACATAATATTTTTTACATACGGTTCGTGTGTTTCCTAATAAAGTTGAAACTTCGTCAAGAGCAGCAACAATTTGCCGTTTCACCTCTGCCTGTGACTCACAACACCCTGCGCCTTTTAAGGCTCTATATGCTAATACAGTACCCGACCATGTTCTGAAATCTTTCGCTGTAAATGAGTCTTCACTTATTTCATGAATATAATCATTCACCATTCCAGAGTCTATTGCGTAGTGCTTTCCGTCTTCATCATAATATTGGAAGAGTTCCTTCCCTGGTATATCCCTACATTGTTGAATTAATTTTGAAAGCCTTTTATTTTTTAAATCTATATCATGTTGAACTCCTTTTTTCCCAATGAAATTAAATTTTACTTTGGTGCCTTCAATTTTTACATGTTTATCTTTTAGAGTAGTAAGGCCAAAAGACCCATATTCCTTTTCGTAAAACTGGTTACCGATGCGAATATGTGTGCTTTCCATGAGGCTCGCTACCAGCGCCAACACTTTTGTAAGTGGGAGACCTTGTTGACTAAGATCAGATTTTAGCCTTTTTCTGATTTCAGGAAGTGCCTTTCCAAAATGAAGCATCCGGTAAAACTTAGTATGGTTTCTCACCTTAACCCAATTAGTATGATATTTATATTGTTTCCTGTTTTTTGTATCATAACCAGTCGCCTGGAGGTGCCCATTTTCTTTAGCGCAAATCCATACTTTTTCCCAGGCGGGTGGAATCACCAGGTGTTTAATTCGTAACAAATCCTCATCATCAGTAATTTTCTTATCATTAAAGTAATAAGCGAATTGTTGGCCTGCTTTTCTTCTTTCTATTCCTGGATCACGATCTGAAACATAAACTAAATGAGCCGCCAGGGCGGTTTTTTCATCATCATTTAATATGCTCTTAAGTTTCCTCTTAGTAAGTTTTTGCAGATTACCAGGTTCTTGTATCATATGTCATTTATGTAATAATTCATTTACTATTTAACCTGCACTAGGGTGCAAAATATGCGCAACTTGGAAATCATTACTATTACTGATCTTATAGCAGCGGCTAAATACCAAGTGTTTTTGAGCTATTTCTCGTTCATTATTTATAAAAAATTGAGGAATAAACTCTACGTTATACAAATTTTATTCATCTGTTTGGGTACGATCCGGAAAAGTATTTGTTCCATTAGTATTACGAACTACCTTTTCATCATCATTAATTCCGGTTTTCTTTCCATGCTGATCCTTTTCTTTCTCCTGAGCCCCCACTGCAGCAATTTTTGTTTGGGTGTCTGTTCCCGCACTTATTCCCCTGCTATGTGTTTCTGTTGTTTCTGTGCCTAATTTTTCGCTGCCTTGAGATGGCTGGCTTATTCTATCTTTCTCTGCCATGATATTAAGGTTTTTAAAATGAATAAATAGTTTTATTAAACTCTATAAAATATATGCCAATTACTATTTCGTTTATATTATCATGATGATAGATAATTGATAATCTTTAAGTTCCGGTATTTACAATCGTATTACTTTTAAGGAATGAATTTTTTAGCCCATGCCTACCTATCATTTAATAAAGAGGACATCATTGTTGGGAATATGATCAGTGATTTTGTAAAGGGTAAAAAGAAGTTTGAGTATTCGTATAATATTCAGCAAGGTATTTTCTTGCATCGGGAAATTGATAATTTCACTGACCAGCACATGATCATAAAAGAAGCAAAAAAATTATTTGCCAATCCTTACAGGTTATACGCTGGCGCTTTTATAGATGTGGCGATGGATCATTTTCTTGCTGTTGATAAAAAACGGTTTGAGGCATTCGGCAATTTATCTTTATTCTCTGCTTCTATTTATAATATAATGCAAAGCCACCTCGATGAATGTCCACTTCAATTTCAAATAATATTTCCTTATATGAAATGCCAGGATTGGCTGGCGAACTATAGTGAATCAAATGGCATAGATAAAGCATTTGATGGCCTGGTGCGCAGAGCTGCATATCTAAGTGACAGTACTGAAGCAAAAAAGATTTTTTATGCTAATTACCAGGCGCTTAAATACTATTATGAAATATTTTTTAATGAACTCGAAAAATTTTCTTTGGATGTGTTAGGCAACCTTTCTATTAATTAACCATTCTATATTTGTAAAAAAAAAAATGAAAAAACTCGTTTTTCTTGCCTTGGTGTTGATTTCTGTTATGGGTTTCGCTCAAACTTCCTCTGTAGTCCCTATGGATAAATCCCCAATGGACATGAGCTATTATCCCGTAAATTATCCAATTTTAAAAATTCAGGATAAAGTAACAGAACCGCTTGTAGCCCGCGTTATCTACAGCAGGCCGCAGGTAAATGGCAGACTTATCTTTGGCGGTTTGCAAAAGTACGGTGAAGTATGGCGCTTAGGTGCAAATGAAGCGACTGAGATTGAATTTTTCAAAGACGTGAAAATAAATAACAAAAAGATAAAGAAAGGACGCTATACCTTATACGCTATACCTTATACTGATAAATGGGTTGTAATACTAAATAAGGATACTGATATCTGGGGAAGCTTTCGCTACGATTCCACTAAAGATGTTGTTCGTATTATCCTACCTGTTACTTCAACAGATTTTACTGAAGACCTAACAATCTATTTTGAAAAAACAAATTCCGGTGCTAACCTAAATATGATATGGGATAAAACCAAAGTGAGCCTTCCGGTTTATTTTTAGTTTAACTTTTTCTCTTTTCTTTTGTAACTGAAACCATCTGCGAAAATGTGGGCAAGCTAACAAAGGGTTACTTTTGCTTTATTAATTTAAATTTATTATGAAACAAGACACGCTGTTTATACACGCTGGTGCAGAGCCTGATACAGCTACCGGTGCTATTATGACACCTATTTATCAAACTTCTACTTACGTACAGGAAAGTCCGGGAGTACATAAAGGTTATGAATACGCACGTACACAAAACCCAACAAGAGATGCATTGCAAAAAGCATTAGCTGCTGCCGAATTTGGCAAACACGCGATATGTTTTTCGAGTGGTTCTGCTGCGGCGGATGCTGTGATCAAATTATTAAATCCAGGTGATGAAGTGATAGCTGCCAACGATATGTATGGTGGCACTTACAGGTTGTTTACCAAGATATTTGAAAAATACGGGATCAAATTTCATTTTATCAATATGCTGGATGCTGAAGAAGTGAAAAAATATATCAATAAGGATACAAAATTGATTTGGACCGAAACACCAACAAATCCGATGATGAATATAACGGATATAAAGGCTGTAGCAAAAATTGCCAAAGCGAATAATGTATTGCTCTGTGTCGATAATACTTTCGCATCACCTTATTTACAAAACCCATTAGTACTCGGTGCCGATATCGTTTTACATTCTGCCACAAAATATATAGGCGGACATAGCGATTCCGTGCACGGTTGCCTGATTGTAAATGACGATAACTTAAACCAACAATTATTATTTATCCAAAACAGCTGTGGTGCCGTTCCCGGCCCTCAAGATTGTTTCCTTATTTTAAGAGGATTAAAAACACTTCATGTGCGCATGCAAAGGCATTGTGAAAATGGAGAGAAAATCGCAAACTGGCTTAAAAATAATCCGAAAGTAGATAAAGTATTTTGGTGTGGGTTCCCCGATCATCCTAATCATAATATAGCAAAAGAACAAATGCGAGGCTATGGTGGCATGATGAGTTTTACATTAAAAGATGATAGTGCAGAAGCTGCGAAAAAAGTACTTTCTTCTACAAAATTATTTTCCCTTGCTGAAAGCCTTGGTGGCGTAGAAAGCTTAATAGGCCATCCGGCTACTATGACTCATGCAAGTATTCCAAGAGAAGAGCGGATAAAAAATGGTCTCGTTGATTCATTGATTCGGCTGAGCGTTGGTATAGAAGATGCTGATGATTTAATTGATGATTTGAATAAAGCAATAGGCTAAGTTTTTTTATATATCAACGTTTCTGACTATTAAAACAATTTTGTAAATTGTAAAAAACAAATGATATGTCTTACAATAAAGAAGAATTGTTCAAATTGCCTGTAGAGGAAAAAATTGAATTAGTAGAAGCGCTCTGTGGCAATATTGACAATGAACTATCTTCAGACTCCAAGGAAGATATGGCTTTTGCAAAAGAACGACTTCAATTGCACGAAGAAAATCCATCTGATGTAATAAGTTGGGCGGAATTGAAAAAAACTATAGAAAAAAAATATGGTTTTTAAAATCGAATTAAAGCCAATAGTCCTGGTTGATTTAGATGAGGCAATATCCTGGTATGAAGCAGAGCAAAAAGGTTTGGGTGAAAAATTTTTTAATAGCTTTGTTAAAGCAAAAGATAAAATCAGAAAAAATCCACATAGATATCCCAATATAATTCCCAAAGTGAAAAGAGTATTATTGAAGAAGTTCCCCTACAAATTATTCTACACTTATACTGAAAATACTGTAATTATTCTTGGAGTTACGCATGCAAAACGGAGCAATGCATATTTGAGAAAAAGATTAAAATCACTTTGAGCAACGATCTCAAAAAATTCCTGGACAATAAAGTAAAGCAATTCAATAGCGTTGCCTTTATTAAAGATGACCCGGTTTATATTCCCCATTTATTTTCCAAAAAACAGGATATAGAAATCGCCGGATTCTTCGCAGCGACTTTTGCCTGGGGCATACGCAAAACAATTATTAATAAATGCATTTTATTAATGGAGCTGATGGACAACAGCCCCTATGACTTTTGCCTCAATCATACCGATAATGATTTAAAGCGATTGCAAGGCTTTTGCCATCGCACATTCAATGATACAGACCTTCTTTATTTCATTTCATTTTTA
>JBDTXP010000021.1:0-19585 GCA_040006135.1 Ginsengibacter sp.
TTACTATATTTAAAGGTAAAATTTATCAACTCACCTGGCAGAATAATAAAATTTTTGAGTATAATTTGAATGATTTTTCGAAACCACTTATTACTTATAACTGGAGCAGGCAAGGGTGGGGTGCTACAAATGATGGAAATCATATCATTATCAGTGATGGGACATCGCATTTATATTTTGTAACACCTGATGAGCAAAGAAAGGAAATGAGAATAGAAAAGATCTTAACTGTAATTAGCAATAAAGGCGAAGTGGACAGCCTGAATGAGTTGGAACTCATAAATGGATATGTCTATGCCAATCGTTGGCTGACTGATGATATTGTAAAAATTGATACATCAAATGGTCATGTTGCTGGTATTATGAACTTGAAAGGCCTGCTGAAACAGTATGACCCAACTGCAAAATATGAAGATGGTGCAGTCCTTAATGGTATTGCATATGATAGTACACGTAAGAAAATGTATATCACAGGAAAAGACTGGCCTAAATTATTTCAGCTAAGTCTGCAGTAAATTCTTTTATTTCCACGCGTTCAGCCAATCTATTATACGGCTTGTGTAACCATATTCATTATCAAACCATCCTACCAGGCGAAGTAAGTTTCCTGTTACTGTGGTTTGTGTACCGTCAATCACGCAGGAGTGGGTATTTCCCTTTACATCATTTGAAACAATTTCTTCTTCTGTATAATCAATGATGCCTTTATATTCATTTTGAGATACTGATTTAAACAGATCATTGATTTCATCTTTTGATGGTGAAGATGATAATTGTATATAAAAGTTACCCATTGCACCATTTGCCACAGGTACTCTTGTTGAGGAAGTGGTAATTCTGTTTTTTATCCAGGGTAATAATCGTTCTAAAGAAAATTGCAAATCAATATCGACGGGAATCATTGATTCTGCAGCGGCCCGGCCCCGTCGGAATTGTTTATGAGGCGCATCAACCAATTCTTGCCTGGATGTATATGAGTGTAAAAAATTAATGTGAGCAGATTCAATTCCTAAGCTTTGTAAGGTTTTTAAAACCGGTACTGAACAATTAGTCATGCATCCACCAGGTGATAAAATGCTGATCTCACTTGAAATCTTAATTCTTTTATTTTCAAAAATATCGAGGATAACATCATCTTCACCGGTTGATGACAACAGCACTTTTTTCGCTCCGGCACTTAAATGAAGCGAGGCATTTTTTAAATTTGTGAATTTGCCAGTACATTCTATGATCACATCAGCTTCTAATTTTTTCCATTCAATTAATTCAGGATTGGCTTCATAGAAATAGGGAATTTCTTTTTCTCCCACATAAACTTTTTCAGAATCATTTTTCAAATCCAAAGGAAAAGTTCCGTAAATAGAATCGAATTTTAAAAGATATATCAGGTTGTCAATATCCATAATATCGTTAACAGCTACTATTTCGAATTCTTCCATCATCACAAGGCGCCTGAATAAAAGTCTGCCAATTCTACCCATACCGTTAATTCCTATTCGCATTTTATTTTTTTGCAAATATCCGTATTTATCGCAGTTGATTTTTTTAGACAAAAAAATGGCCTCCTATTAATAGAAAGCCATTACAATTAGTTCTTTTCTTGTTTTACTTTTACATCCCAGTCAGAAAAGCAATCGCAGCCATAAGTCCGAAAAACAGAACAATAATACCGATGGCAACAAAAGTATCTGAAAGATCTGCCGAGTACATTTTTTTCATAATCTTAAGTTTTTAATGTTGATTAAAAATGCGGATTTAGAAAGGATTGGAAGAATACACGGTAGTTAACCAGGGAAGGACAGTCACAAAACTATAAAAAAGTTTTCAATTTAGCAAACAACAGAATTTTATTATTTTTTTCGTTGAAATAAAAGAAAAAACTTGGGGCTTTAGTTATAGTTTTTCAGATATCTTCGCAAACTATGAGAACAAATAAAATAATTATTTCAGGGCAGGTTATTTCCTTTTTTTTAATTTTCGTGATAATTGGCTGCGGCAATAGTGTCCAGCAGAAAGATGTAAAAACTGACTCTGTAAAAACAAAGGCTGAAGCGACAGCAAGCACCTTGAATTCCCAGGCGGGTCCTCTGGATACTGCGAGGTATAATCAATTGCTTGCTTACCTGGCAAACAATGATACTACCGGAAAGTGGCCTGCAAAGTTTGTCTACCCGCTTCCCGGTGCTATTCTTCCATTTCACCGGATAGTTGCATTTTATGGTAATCTATATTCAAAAAGAATGGGAATCCTCGGTGAATTACCAAAGGCTGAAATGCTTGATAAATTGAAAAAAGAAGTGGCTATGTGGCAGGCGGCAGATTCAACTATTCCAGTAATTCCCGCTTTACATTATGTAGCTGTAACTGCACAAGGCAGCCCCGGAAAAGATGGGAAACATCGTATGCGCATGCCTGATAGCCAGATGGATAGTATGGTTAATTGGGCGAAAGAAATAAATGCGCTTGTTTTTCTTGATATACAGGTGGGCCATAGTTCAGTAGCAGCGGAAGTTCCCCCTTTAGAAAAATATCTACAACTGCCCCAGGTTCACCTGGGAATAGATCCTGAATTTTCTATGAAGACAGGAAATGTACCTGGTACAAAAATCGGAACGTTTGATGCGGCTGATATAAATGTAGCTATTGATCATCTAGCTGCATTAGTAAAAAAATATAATTTACCTCCTAAAATTTTGGTTGTTCACCGTTTTACCCAGGGGATGCTGACAAATTATTCCAACATTAAAAAAGTTCCCGAAGTACAGATAGTGATAGATATGGATGGATGGGGAGATAAAATTTTGAAAAGATCTTCTTACCTGAGCTACGTTTATAGAGAACCTGTTGAATTCACAGGATTTAAATTATTTTACAAAAATGATACAAAAAAAGGTAGTGATCAACTCTATACCCCGGGTGAATTATTAAAATTTATTCCTAAGCCCGTTTATATTCAATACCAGTAATCAATGAAAAAAATATTTCTTTTAATTTTTGCAGGGTTTACAATAATCAGCTGCAATTCCAACAAAAATGATACGGCAAAAGATAATAGCAATGTCACAGCTACAAAAGATAGTGATATAAAAGACAATGTTGTTGATTCATCCAAAGTGTCAACGGCTGCGGAAATGATGGCAAAGCAACAGGTGCCTGTATTATGTTATCATCATATTCGCGAGCCAAAACCGGGACAGAGCGAAACATTTAAAAGTTATTCAGTTTCACCTTCTCAGTTTGCCGAACAAATGAAAGCTTTGAAAGATAGTGGATACGAAAGTATTTTGCCGAACCAGCTATATGATCACCTGGTTTATGATCATCCTTTACCTCCAAAGCCTGTGATGCTTACATTTGATGATACAGATGAAGAACAGTTTACGATTGGTGCTCCAGAAATGAAGAAGTATGGATTTAAGGGTGTTTTTTTTATCATGACGATTTCAATAAATCGCCCCCGATATATGAGTAAGGAACAAATAAAAGAACTTGCAGACAATGGCAATGCAGTGGAATCCCATACTTGGGATCATCACATGGTAACCAAATACCAGGGAGAGGATTGGAATAAACAATTTGTAAAACCCAGGAAAACAATAGAAGATATCACCGGTAAGCCTGCGCTTTACTTCGCCTATCCATTTGGATTATGGAACCAGGCAGCTATTCCGGAATTGAAAAAGGCTGGCTTTAAGATGGCATTTGCATTATCCACGAAAAGAGATTCTACAGAACCACTGTACACCATAAGAAGGATGATCGTTCCAGGCCAATGGAGTACCCCGGGAATGTTTAAAGCGATGAAACAAACATTTAAACTTAACTAATCTTTCTATGAACAAAATTTTCATATTCATCGTATTAATTATTGGAGGATGTAATAGTGAAACTATGACGAAAGATAATATTCAGGATTCTGCTTCAGATACCACAAAAGATAATAACACCAAGGATAATGCAAAATTTGAATTCCTTTCAGGATGTTATCAAAATATTTTAAATGGAGATACTGCCTTTCTCCAAATAAGTGTACATGGACTAAACACAAATGGCACACTTAACTATAAGAGAGCACAAAAGGATAGCAATGAAGGCACTTTTACAGGAGTTATCCGCGATGAAATTATACTGATACATTATAATTTTAAATCCGAGGGTACATCATCTATACGCGAAATAGCTTTTAAAATTAAAGGAGATCAACTTATAGAAGGCTTTGGTGATATTATAATGAAAGGAGATTCTGCAGTGTTTAAGAATGTTGCATCTCTGAATTTTCAGGATGCACAAACATTCAATAAATTCGCTTGCCCATAAAGGGTAACCATATGAAACGTTCCGTTGCTTTTTTATTATTTTATTTCTCTACAATTTTTTTCTTAAGTGCACAAACCCAAAAAATATCTGGTATTGTCCTTAATGGTGAAGATGAAACTCCACTGAGTGCTGCAAGTGTCTTCATTAATAACTCATCTAAGGGAACCACAACTGATTCTTCCGGAAAATTTGTTTTACCCGTATTAAAAGGCCGCGCTTTTGAATTGGTCGTGACTTATGCCGGATTTAATACCGCTACGGTTTCTATCAATACTAAAAATATTACTGACTTTCAAACCATAAAAGTTTTCCCAAAAAACGAAAACCTGGAAGAAGTTTCTATCCTTGTTCCGGAAAAAAACGGCTGGGGGAAATGGGGTAAATTTTTTACTGAAGTTTTTATTGGTAAATCGGAATTTGCTTCCCAATGTCGCTTATTAAACCCTAAAGTTTTAAGATTTTACCAGGATAAAAACTCTGACAAACTAGTCGCAAGCGCACGTGAGCCTTTAATAATTGAAAATGAAGCATTGGGGTATTTAATAAAATTTCAGTTGGAAAAGTTTGAGTACGATTACAGTAAACGAATTGCATTATATACAGGTTATAGTTTTTTTGATGATCTGGGAAATTCTACAGCGCGGAAAAGAAGGCGTTGGCGCTACAATAGAAAGGAGGCTTTCACGGGATCAGTTATGCAATTTTTTCGATCACTTTATAATAATTCATTAATAAAAGATGGTTTTGAAGTGCATGAAAAGATAAGAATCCCTAAAACAGATTCTCAATTTGCAGCGTTATATAAAAGAGATTCCACACAGGATAAGATCACAATTAACGGAAATATATTTTACATAAGGGTACCCCGCTTTCCTGATTATAAGAAATTACCTGATTATTTAGATCTGATAAATCTTAATGTTATCAATTTTTCAAAAATATTAAGCAACATAGAAGGACGTACGGGTAAACGGTTAGAGTTTAATAATTTGATAGATGTTACTTTCCATAATGCCATGGCCAAATATGATTATTTGTTAGAGATGGGATACACTAAAGATGTAAAAATTCTCCAGCATTCCGATATAAAATTAATTCACGATGATCAGTTGATTATTGAAAAGGATGGATCGTATTTTGATCCCGCGAACCTGCTAACATCAGGGTATTGGGCATGGTGCAAGGTTGCAGAGGCTTTGCCATTTGATTATGATGAATGATCTATTTGGCAACTTCCATTTTTACTTTTTTATTTTTTATCTTTTGGTCTTTTATGAGATGAAGTGTATTATTCATTTTAGTTTTTCGTATAGCTACAAACGAAGTATAATCCTTTACATCAATTAAACCAATATCTTCCTTTTTCAACTGGCCTTTGTTCGTCAGGAAACCAACGACATCAATTTTATTGATCTTGTCTTTTTTTCCTGCGCCCATAAATAATGTTGACCATTTTGGTTTTTCCGGTAAAATAGTTTCATCTGGTAGTTCAATATTTTCCACATCTCCGGAGATATAAGCAGGCACATTTTCGTCAGGGCCTAAAATGAGAATGGTTGTTCCGCTCGCCTCCATTCTTGCTGTGCGGCCGTTTCGGTGCGTATAAGAGTCTTCGGTTAAAGGAAGTTGGTAATGGATAATATATCTTATAAAGGGAATATCAAGTCCGCGGGAAGCAAGGTCAGTTGTCACTAAGATATTAGTGGTTCCATTTCGAAATTTTCCAAGCGCGTTGTCTCTCTGCAACTGTTCCATGCCGCCATGATAAAATTCATTTACAATTCCATGCTCCTTTAAATATGCAGCAGTTCTTTCCGCCGCTTCGCGATGATTACAAAAAATAATCGTCGGCCTGTTTCCCAAAGAGCACATTAACTTAAACAGCGATTGAAGTTTGTCCCGGTCGGGGGATACCAATTTTTTTATGGTAAGTTTATTTTCCTCCGCACCCGTTAAAAAATCAATTTTTTCCGGATTTGCCATTTTTATAAAAGCGGGTATTTCTGCCGCGTCTGTAGCTGAGGTTAATATTTTTTTTGTAAGAGATGGCAATGATGAAATAATGAATTCCATTTCTTCCTGGAAACCTAATTCTAATGATTTGTCAAATTCATCTAACACTAAAATATGTATATTGTCAGTGGTAATATTTCCGCGCCTTAAGTGATCACAAAGCCGACCGGATGTTCCTACAATTACAGTTGGCGACTCAATTAGATTGTTCTCTTCAATTTCTCTTTTGTGCCCACCATAGCAGGCAGTTATTTTATTTCCTGTACCCATACTTTTGAAAACCTGTTCAATTTGTATTGCCAATTCACGGGAAGGAACCACAATTAAAGCTTGTGTTTTTTCATTTTCCGTATTCAAATTTTCCAGAATTGCTAACAGAAATGCAAGCGTTTTTCCGGACCCCGTTGCGGATAATAATATTATTTGATCATGCGATTTAATAGTGTTTTGCACGGCCAGTTGCATCTCGTTCAACTCATCGATACCAAGGTTTACAAGTATATTTGATAAATCATATTGCTTTTTTTTCATAGTATATTTTTTTGGGAAAATAGTAAATGCAAGTAGGGTATTGGCTATTGAATATTTTTATTAAGCCTGGCGCAAGTTACAATGCATATGGATGTATTTCAAAATAATACGGGCGGATAATATAACCCATTAACCCAAAATGGAATGGATAAATGTTTTATTAAACAATTCTCAGGATGTTATGACCGTTTGCAGACGGTAATTGTTATTTTTATAGCCCTGAAAACTATCTCTTGCGGTATTTAAAATTTTATTTTTTCCTGAGTGTGCTTTTTCTATATTCTTTCAGTTCAGCACAAATGAAAGAAGAGGGGCAATCTAACCTAAGGATAAAAAAAATTGCTACTTTACACAATCCTATATCCATTGATAGTAACAGCCTTGTACCTAATTCTGTAACAATATCTGGCTTGGATCCTTCGGATTATAAAATAGATGCTATCAATGCGCTTGTTTTTTGGAATAGAACATCCTTACCCGATTCCGTTTTTATCACCTACCGCGTGTTTCCTGTTAAATTAAATAAAGTAGTAAGGCAATTTAATTATGATAGTATCCGGTTCAATTTTTCGCCGGAGAATCCTTTTGTATTTAAAAGAAAGAGTGAAAATAAGATCATTGATTTTGGAAACATCAATTATAATGGAAGTTTTGGCCGTGGCATTTCGGTAGGCAATAACCAGGATGCTGTCGTGAACTCTACACTTAACCTGCAGATCAACGGATATATTGGCGATAGCCTGGAGTTAACGGCAGCGATAAGTGATAACAATATTCCAATTCAACCGCAGGGCAACACGCAGGATATACGCGATTTCGATCGCATCTTTATGCAAATAAGAAAAAAAGGATGGCGGGCGAGCTTCGGCGATATTGATGTGCGGCAAAGTCAAAATTATTTTCTGAATTTTTATAAGCGTTTACAGGGAGCATCTTTTCAAACGGACAACAGGATTTCGCCAGGTATTCAAAATTCTTTACTCGCAGCAGGTGCCATTGCTAAAGGGAAATTTGTAAAAAATATTATTCAACCATTAGAAGGGAATCAGGGCCCTTACAAATTGTATGGCGCTAACAATGAACTTTATTTTGCTGTGCTTGCCGGTACAGAAAGAGTTTATATTGATGGACAACTTTTGACACGTGGAGAAGACCAGGATTATATTATTGATTATAACACCGCTGAGCTATCGTTTACCGTAAAGCGCTTAATTACTAAGGATAGCCGCATCCAGGTGGAGTTTGAATATGCAGACAGGAATTACCTCAATTCACTTTTATATTTTAATGATGAAATAAATATAAATAAAAAATTAAAAATTAGCCTTGGCGCTTATTCTAACAGTGATGCCAAAAATTCTTCCATTAATCAAACGCTGACAACTGAACAGAAACAGTTCTTATCAACGATAGGAAATAATATCGAGAATGCTACTTATCCAAATGCGATGATAGATACTTTTTCTATTAATAAAATTCTGTACAAAAGAGTAGATACATCTTACAATGGAATTAACGATTCTGTTTATGTGTATTCTGTAGATAAAAATGATACTTTATACAATTTGTCTTTTACAAATGTCGGTTTTGGTAAAGGGAATTATATTCCCGCTTCAGGTAATGTAAATGGAAGAGTGTTTACCTGGATAGCACCGGTAAACGGCGTAAAACAGGGCGATTGGGATCCTGTGATATTATTGATAACGCCTAAAAAACACCAAATATTTACCGCGGCATCACAATATTATTTTGATGCTAAAACTTTTGTAAAGGCTGAAGTAGCCTTGAGTAATTATGATGCAAATACTTATTCAATAATTAATAATAATGATAATACCGGCGGAGCAGCTAAAGTGGAATTTTCCGGAGAGCGACCAATTTTATCCACTACCAAAAATGTTTATTCTTTGAAAACTAATTTGGGATATGAATATGTGCAGAAAGCCTTCAGGCCTTTGGAAACGTTGAGAAATATTGAATTCAACCGTGACTGGGCATTGCCTTATATCACTCCGCCGGCGACTGAAAACCTTGCGAATGCAGGATTAGAGTTAAACGATAAAAAGAATAATTTTCTGAGGTACAATTTTACGAGTTACATCAGAGGTGATGGTTACAAAGGTTTTAGAAACACGGTTGAAAATATTTTACAATCCGGGGATTGGTATTTTAATAACCATATATATTTTACTACGGTTAACAGCCCCTTGCAATCTGGTAATTTTTTACGGCCCTATTTTGAAGTCTCAAGATTAATAAAGTCGTTTAAGAATATTAAGTTAGGTGCATCGTATTCATCCGAAAATAATCAGCAACTGGATAAGCTTGTTGATACGCTAATGCCCATAAGTTTTGGTTTTAATCTTTTGCAGGTTTACCTGAAGTCTGATGAAGCGAAACTTAACAGGTGGGGAATATCCTGGTTTATGAGGGAAGATAAAGTTCCCTATCAAAAAAAATTGATCACCCAGGATAAAAGTCAGAATATAAGTCTGACTGGGCAACTTTTAAAAAACGAAAATCGCCAGTTCCAGGTGAATGTTACTTACAGAAAACTAAACGTAATCAACCAGCTATTCAGCAACCAGCAAAGTGATGAAACCTTGCTTGGCAGGGCAGAGTATGGTTTTAATGAATGGAGAGGTGCAGTTACCGGGAGTGTGCTTTATGAATTGGGTAGCGGACAGGAGCAAAAAAGAGAATTTACATATATAGAAGTTCCCGCGGGGCAGGGCTATTATACATGGAATGATTATAATAATGACGGCATTCCGCAATTGAATGAATTTGAAATTGCAGTTTTCCAGGATCAAAAAAAATGGATAAGAGTTTTCACACCAACAAACCAGTATGTGAAAGCAAACTACATTCAGTTTAATTATAACCTTGCCTTGAATCCACGTCAGATTATATCCAAACAAAGCACATCAAAGTTTGCAAAGTTTGCCGGAAGGTTTACCACATCATCTTCTTTACAATTAAATAAAAAGAATTTATCAGGTGGCGGCATCAACTTTAATCCTTTCGGTAAATCTTTAAGTGACACTACTTTAATTACTGTCTATTCCTATTTAAGCAATGCCATTTTTTTCAACAGAACCAGCCCCGTTTGGGGAATTGAACTAACGCACAGACTTAATAATGCAAAATCTCTTTTAAATTATGGTTATGAAAGCAACTCATTACGGGATATAACCGGTAAGGGCAGGTGGAATCTTAATAAATCAATTTCTTTAAATCTAACAGGCAAGTCTGTACGAAGTGAACTATTAACCCCTTCATTTGGAAATCGTAATTATCTCATAATGGAGAAAAAGGCAGAGCCATCTGTTTCTTATATTTATAAAAGTGATTTGCGTGCAAGCCTTATTTACACATTCGACAATAAAAAAAATAAAGGAGGTATGGGAGAAAAAGCGGTTAATAATGCATTAGCAGCAGAGTTGCGCTACAACGTATTTTCCAGTGGAGTTATTAATGCTCGATTCTCTTATACTAATATTGTTTACACCGGAGAAGCTAATAGTACCGTAGGTTATATAATGCTCGATGGCTTACTGCCTGGAAAAAACTATTTATGGAACCTTGAATTAACTAAAAGGCTTGCAGGAAATATTGAGCTTAACTTACAATACGAAGGGCGTAAACCTGGCAGTACGCCTGCAATCCATACTGGCAGAGCGTCGCTTCGTGCAATCTTTTAATGAAAATTACAGGTTGCCTAAAACATTGATCGTTAATGCGATCATGATTGTAGAAAAACCAAATGAAAGCAGGCCATGAAAAAGTGCGATGTGCCGCAATTTTTTAGATTTTATTTGCACATCAGAAACCTGGAATGTCATACCTAATACAAACGAGAAATATGCAAAATCAAAATAATCAGGCTTTTCATCACCGGGAAATTCAAGACCTTCCGCTGCAACATCATCTTTTGAAGGATGATCGCCATAATATATATGCGCATACCTGAGGGTGAAAACAGTGTGAATCAACAACCATGAAAAGATCATACCTCCTATCGCAATAGGCATGTGATAAGCCTCCCCCTGGTTGCCGTGTTTTTTAGTTACCAGTAAAAGAATCACAGCCAAAAAACTTGCGCATGTTGCTATAATTACCAGGATAAAGACAAGCGACCTGTTTGGATCCTGCACTTTTGCCTGAGTTCTTATTTCTGATGATTTTGTATTAACGAAAGTTATCCAACTTAAGGTAATCATTGAAATGCTTAGGGCAAGCCAGCCAATCATAATTTTTGTTAAGAGATCTATATGTAGAAGTAGAGATAGCAAAAAACAAACGATACCCACCGCGAAGCAAATAATTAATTTATGAAGTGAATTGAATCGTTCGTGGAACGGAACCCTATTTTTTCCTGATTTCATTAATAAGAAAGATGTAATGGTATAAAATAAAAACCGCCGGCTAAAAGCCGGCGGCAAATTATTTAAAAATAAATGGTTTACTTATTTTTTTATTTTAGGATCGCTGAATTGATAGAAGATTCCAAACTGAAAATTGTTACCATGCAACTTATAGTTTGAAGTTCCTTCACTAAGGTCACTTATGCCAAATGAATAACGCGCATCAAATCCTAAACCATTACGCGTAAGATAGCTGACACCTGCAGGAATTGAGAATGCAGTTGTTTTAAACAGATTTTTAATGTCAGTCTTTGTGTCATTCACTTTGTGTTTTGCTGATACAAGTAAGCCTAATTGTGGGCCTGCCTGAATCCTAAATCCATTATCAAACATGTATTGTACTAATACAGGTACATTAATGTAACTTAAGTTTGTAAAGTCTTTGTCAGCGTTTTTTGCTCCTTCAAGAGAGTACATTACTTCAGGTTGAATTGCCCAATGACTTGCGCGTTTGTGAATATGTGCCAAAACGCCTGCATGATATCCAATCCGTGTATCCGATTTAACAGCACCACTACCACTATTGTTAGTAGAGTGTAGCTGGGATGCGTTCATTCCACCTTTAATACCAAAATGCGCCTCTGTCTGTGCACTTACTGTAGCTACTGTAAAAACAGCAGCTGCCATCATCATTACTTTTTTCATAATTAATTTGTTTTGTTAGCGTATAATTTTATTTTTTACCTACTAATCAATAGGCATACCAACTTAATAAAAATGTCAAATATGCTTATCTTTGCTAAGTAGAAAAAAGACTTAAACCCGCTACTGTAGCAAGTATTAAGAATATTCAGAAGTAAAAAGTTAAATGAATCCTAACGTCATGTCATTATTACACAACCGTATTGATCAAAAAATCTTAAAACAGCTGCTTAATGATGAAGTAGAGCAACGCACCACTTTATCTTTTTATAAATATTTTCAAATTGAAGACCCTAATTCTTTTCGGGATGAGCTATATAAGCACTTCCGGGAGTTAAATGTATTCGGAAGAATTTATATCGCCCCGGAAGGAATAAATGCACAGTTGAGTGTGCCGGAATCGAATTACGCATTTTTAAAAAATTACCTGGGTTCTTTACCTGATCTTAAAAATATAAGATTAAATATTGCCTTAGAAAACGATGGCAAAAGTTTTTGGGTTTTGAAAGTGAAAGTGCGAACTAAAATTGTGGCGGATGGAATTGATGATCCTGAATTTAGTTTGAGTAAAAAAGGGGAGTATGTTGATGCTGTTTCTTTTAACCAATTGGCTAAAGAGCCGGATACTGTAATTGTTGATATGCGCAATCATTATGAGTATGAAGTGGGACATTTTGAAAATGCGATAGAAATACCATCTGAAACTTTCAGGGAACAGTTGCCAATGGCTGCGCAAATGCTATCAGACAAGAAAGATAAAAATATAATTATGTATTGCACAGGGGGTATCCGCTGTGAAAAGGCAAGCGCTTATATGTTACATCACGGTTTTAAAAATGTTCATCACCTTGAAGGTGGCATTATTCAATATGCAAATAAAGTAAAGGAAGAAGGACTTGAAAATAAATTCCTGGGAAAAAATTTTGTATTTGATGGCAGGCTGGGGGAGAAGATAGGCGAGAAAGTAATCAGTCATTGCCATCAATGTGATGCAGTAAGTGATCTTCATGTAAATTGTGCCAACGAGGCATGTCATCTTTTATTTATTCAATGTAAAAGTTGCAATAAACAATACGATGGCTGTTGCTCTGAAGAATGTTTTAATACTTTTCATTTGCCTGAAGAAGAAAGGAAAGAAAAAAGGAAAGGATTGAAGAACGGTATTATGGTTTTTAATAAATCAAGAAAACGAATGGAGAGTCTGAAGAAATTTTAAATGAAAATCATTTACTTTTTATCCAGGTGAAGACATTCATACCATATTTCTAATATTCGTAATTCAAAATCCATAATTATTAATTCTTAAATCGTCTACCCCATGTCCCATATCAATTTTGAATTTAAAGCAAGGGTAGAACATGTGGATGAAGCTGAACAAAAATTACTTCAACTCAATCCAACATTTATCGGTATGGATCTCCAAACGGACACATATTTTAAGGTAAATCAAGGGCGGTTAAAATTGCGGGAGGGAAATATTGAGAATAGCCTCATTTATTATGACAGGCAAAACTTAGCAGGAGCAAAGCAGAGTGATATTATTTTATACAAACATCAACCTGAAAAAGCGCTTAAAGCTATACTTACAAAAGTTCATGGTGTAAAAGTGATCGTAAAGAAACAACGCAAAATATATTTTATCGAAAATGTAAAATTTCATTTTGATAAGTTGGCAGCACTTGGAGAATTTTTAGAGGTAGAAGCAATTGACCCTGATGATTCAATTGGTATTGATAAATTAAAAGAACAATGCGATTATTATGCAAAGTTCTTTAATATAGAAAAGGAAGATTATTTAAGTGAGTCTTATAGTGATATGATAAATGAGTTCTAGCATTAATAAGATTGCCTCAATTCACCCTTATTTTTTATTCAATAAAATTTTAATTTATAACGGACTTTATAACTGAAATAATCCTTTTCTCTGTTTCCTCATCACTCAATCTTTCAGGAATAAATTCTTTCCCTGTTAGTATTTCATAAAGCTCTATATAACGGTCGCGTATAGACGCAATCCATTCCTTACTCATTTTAGGAACTACCTGTCCTTTATGTCCCATGAAATTATTTGCGATAAGCCATTCCCGTACAAACTCTTTACTCAATTGCTTTTGCTTTTTTCCTTCTTTTAAATTTTGTTCAAAATTCTCAGCATAAAAATATCTAGAACTATCGGGCGTGTGAATTTCATCCATCAATAAAATGTGGCCTGCATGTTTTCCAAATTCATATTTTGTATCTGCCAATATAAGGCCTCTTTTTGCTGCTAATTCTTTTCCTTTTGCAAAAAGGGCCAATGCATATTTCTCCAATTTTAGATAATCATTCTCGCTCACAATATTTTGAGCAATAATTTCTTCGCGGCTGATATCTTCATCGTGACCTGCATCGGCTTTTGTAGAAGGTGTGATGATAGGTTGATCAAAAAAATCATTTTCCTTTAGGCCCTCTGGTAACTTAACGCCACATAAGATTTTTTTTCCTGATTGATAGGTTCTCCATGAGTGGCCGGTTAAATTTCCACGAACAACCATTTCTATTTTGAAGGGAATACATTTTTTACCGAATGCAACATTTGCCGCCGGTATACTTTCAAGCCAGTTGGGGCAGATATCCCTTGTTACTTCTAACATATATGCAGAGAGCTGGTTTAACAATTGCCCTTTATCCGGAATGAGTTTGGGAAGGATCACATCAAATGCAGAGATCCTATCGCTCGAGATCATTAAAAGAAATTGATCATCAATAGTGTAAACATCTCTTACTTTACCACTATAGTAGCTTGTTTGTTTGGGAAAATGAAATGATTCCAAAAGCAAATTATTAAAATATCAATGGAAATTTATCGGAAAAACCAGTAACTTTTTATAGATGCAAAAATGAGATAAAATTTATGGATTTGAGGTAGGAAGCAGTTTTATTTTTTATACGGGATAAAATTTTTTGTTTAACTGAATAACAAGCCTATATTGCTCTTTAAATTTTAGAAAAAAACCAAACTTTAATCAAATGAGAAAAATTTCCAGACTTATTTTTGGCTTATTAGCAATGCTATTTTCAGTTGCTGCTTTTAGCCAAAACAATGCAATACACGGAAAGGTAGTAAATAGTAGCACAGGAGAAGGGATACCTGCCGTTTCTATCACGGTAGTCGGGTCGGGCACAGGAACCTATACAAATGACCGGGGTGAATTTTCCTTTAGCTTAAATCAGAAATTCCCAATTACTATCCAGGCCTCTTCAATTGGTTACAATTTAAAAGAGGTAGTTGTAAATAATGAAAGCGATTATGTAACAATTTCTTTAGTTCCTGCTAACGTGCTGGGGCAAGAGGTAGTAATTTCTGCAACACGTACACCTTCGCGAATATTGGAGTCGCCTGTTACAATTGAAAGAATCAGTGCAGCTAACATTCGTAATACTGCAGCAGTATCATATTATGATATGATCGGAAAATTAAAAGGTGTGGATGTGGTAAACTCTTCTCTTACGTTTGCTACGCCTAGTACGCGTGGCTTTAACGGAAGTGGTAACCTTCGTTTGAACCAGATCGTTGACGGGATGGATAACCAGGCACCGGGACTCAATTTTTCAGTTGGTAGTGTAATTGGTATAACCGAACTTGACGTAGAAAGTATCGAACTATTACCGGGTGCTTCTTCTGCATTGTACGGACCGGGTGGTATGAATGGCGCTTTGATCATCAACAGTAAAGATCCATTTAAATACCAGGGGCTTTCATTCCAGGTAAAAACGGGTATCATGAATATTGATAACCGCAGTAATGCAGCTTCTCCTTATTACAACTGGAACCTACGCTGGGCACAAAAAATTAGTGAAAAATTTGCCTATAAACTTACAGGTGAATTAGTGCAGGCAAAAGATTGGGTTGCTGATGATTATAGAAATTACGATAGATTGGGAACAACCGGTGGCATCAAAGCCGGGACTCGCGAGACTGATCCAAACTATGATGGTATAAACGTTTATGGTGATGAAACAACTGTAGATATAAAATCTAATGTTTTAAATCCGCTGGCACAACAGGCGCCCTTTTATGCTCCTTACGTGAATGCGCTACCATCTTCGATTCCTGTTTCGAGAACAGGATACCAGGAAAACCAGGTTCTTAATCCAAATACAGTAAATGCAAAATTATCAGGTGAATTAAGTTATAAAATTACTCCTAGCACATCGCTTAATGCAGCCGGTTATTTTGGAACTGGAAATACAGTTTATACAGGTAGCGATCGTTACTCTTTATTGAATTTAAAAATTGGACAATATAAATTGGAACTCATAAATCCTAATTGGTTCCTTAGGGCTTACACAACACAGGAGGATGCAGGAGAATCTTATAATGCAACGGTAACTACAAGATTAGTAAATGAAAAATGGAAACCAAGTGGTGGAACAACCGGTTGGTATTATCAGTATTCTTTAGCTTTCCTTAGCTCCAAATTAGGTGGGGCGACAGATATTGCAGCGCACCAGGCTGCACGAGCTATTGCTGACCAGGGCCGTCCTGCACCGGGCTCACAGGAATTTAAAAACCTATTTGACCAGGTAAGAGGTATTCCGATTTCAAAGGGTGGTGGTTTATTTGTTGATAAAACCAATCTTTATAATGTAGAAGGACAATACAACCTATCTAAATATACCGGCGAGTTTGCAGATATTATTATTGGAGCCAATTATAAAAAATATGTTTTAAACTCTGAAGGAACTTTATTTGCTGACTCTACAGGCACTATTCCGATTAATGAATACGGCGCATATATACAGGCCTCGAAAAAATTTGCCAACGATAAACTTAAACTCATTGCTTCTGCCAGGTATGATAAAAATGATAATTTTGACGGACGATTTACACCACGTCTTTCTGCAGTTATTACTGTGGCAGAGGATAATAATATAAGATTGTCGTACCAACAGGCATACCGCTTTGGTAGCACTCAGCAGCAGTGGATCAATCTTAAGGTGGGAGATAATGTGACATTGATCGGTGGAGTTCCCGCATTTAAAGATTTCTATCATTTTGACACCAAACCGCTATTTTCTGTGGAGGACATACTTTCCGGATCTGCAACCCCTCAAGCTGTGACACCACCAAAATTCAAAGCTGAAACTGTTAACTCTTTTGAAGGAGGATATAAAGGGTTGTTAATGCAAAAAAGATTATTGGTAGATCTATATGGCTATTATGGCGAGTATAAAGATTTTATTACAAGAAGGCAATATGCACAGCCAACAAATGGTGATCCAAGTGTATATAGCAGTGCTACGAAAGAAGGTCGTACTGCAAATTTGAAAAATTCAAGTGTTGGTAGAGTACTTTCAATTCCATCGAATGTACAAGATGGAGTTACCACATATGGGTTTGGATTGGGAATTACGTATTCTTTGCCGAACAATTTTATAATAGCCGCCCAGGGATCTTCCGATCGTTTAAATGGAGTGCCGTCAGGATTTGTTGCAAGTTTTAATACCCCAAAATACAGAGCAGGAGCTTCGTTAAGCAATACAGGATTTGGTGATCAAAAAAGGTGGGGATTTAATGTGGGGTATCGTTGGCAGGATGAAGTAATTTACCAAAGTGATTTTGCCACAGGTACAATTCCTGCCTACCAAACCGTAGATGGCCAGGTAAGTTATAAACTTCCTGCGCAAAAAGTTTTGCTCAAATTAGGTGCAACCAATTTATTAAATCAATATTATAGAAATGGCTTCGGTAACTCATCTATAGGCGGCCTTTACTATTTCAGTATTGGTTATAATCTTTATTAAAACATCTGAATAATTTTTAAATAAAAAATATGAACATTAAACTCATAAAAGACGTAAAGTCGTTGTTTCTGATAGCTATTGTAATAGCAGCAGTATCATCATGTAATAAACCATTCCCTGATGCTGTTCCAATTCCGTATCCCGATGCAAATAGTAGCAATGTAACGCTTGGGGATGTTATTTCTACAGACACTTCATACAGTATTTTTAAAGCCGCGGCGACCCGTGTTGGGGCGCTTTCGATGCTCCTGGATAGTTCAAAGGTTTTTACCATTTTTCTTCCTAACAATGCGGCCTTCAGAGCTTCAGGCATCGCTTCGGCAGCTGTTATAGGCGTGCTTCCTATCACTTCTGTTGGAGGGATTGTAAATTATTCTATTATTCCTGGCCAACAATTATTGACATCAGCAATTCCTACGACCTTTCCAAATATTCAATTACCAACTGCCCTTACTATTGGTGTCTTGCCCGGTACCACTGTGCCATTAAAGATGAGCATATTTCCATCTAAAAGAAGTAACGGAGCCTGGGCTAATAATATTCCCATTGTATCACCTGATAATAAATATAGAAATGGCGTGATACATGTAATGGCTGCAATCGTAAGTCCACCTTCACAAGTGTTGAAAGATGCTATGTATAGCAATCCTAATCTTACCTATTTTAAGGAAGCAATTAAAAGAGCGGATAGTGGCGCAACGGGTTTAAATAAATTAGATTCACTATTGGGATATGCAGTTACTAATATGACCGTGCTTGCACCAAATGACGCGGCATTTAAAACCCTTATTTTTGGATTGGCTTTTCAAGGTTATTTATCAACGCGACCTACACCGTACAATGCGATGGATACAGCTGTTGCAACTGCCTATGGTAATGGAGCTGTAGCTGCAGGCCCAGCTTTTTTAAGCACGAATAATGTTACCACTGCAATGATTAAAGGTGTAATGGCTTATCATTTTCTTGCAACAAATCAGGGCTTAGGATATCAACCAAACATCCGTGCTTTCTCAAATAATTTCGCCACAACGCCTGGTGTATTTTACACTACACTTGTAAACTCATCTGTTCCAGCGACCCTTCAGCCGGGTGTGATGATACAGGCTACTTTTACAGGACCATTTGTATCAACGCTTACTTTTAAAGGCGCTGGTACTTTTCCTCCCGGAGGGGCACCTTACAGCCAAACTGCCACTGCAGTTTCAAAAGATAATAATGCGGTGAATGGAGTATTTCATATAATTGATAAAGTACTTTTGCCACAATAAAAAAATTAAATTTATTATAAAAGCCATCCTGTTTCAGGATGGCTTTTTTTTATTGGTGATTCATGCTTTCTACAGAAATTGTCGAATGAATTTTTCTACAATAATTTTCTCTTTCTATTTTCTATAATCCATTACAATCTCTTTATTACAAAGTTGGCTTAATCATCGATATGTAAACTAGAAAGGTTTTTCTGATCGCGATAACATGGCTTTAATTTATTTTACATACTCCTTATTACCATTTTTTGTGATGTAATATTTTCCACCTCTCGGGCCCTGGTAAATTGTTCTTCCTGCGGCATCGGTACTAATAACTTTGTCTGGAGTTCTGGCAGAATTTGACCTCGCTACATGGGAATTATTTCTTGGTTCTTTTACTGTAGCTGTATTGTTGATTGTGGAAATAGGAGCAGTTGATTGTGCCTGATTTTGTGCTGGCATGCTGGTTTTTGTTTCCTTGTTAGTTTTAAATCGTTTATCTGGTGTGCCGTTTTTATTCATATGTGTAGCTGTCGTACCAGTAGTTTGTGTCATTTTTGCTTCCTTAGCTTGTTTTTTGGCGAGAGCCTTAGCTTCTTTGTCTGCTTTCTTTTGAGCAGC
>JBDTXP010000022.1:0-19556 GCA_040006135.1 Ginsengibacter sp.
CAGATAATGGAACAAGCTTATACACCATATAGTAATGAGAAGCCCGGCGTAAGAAACTATGGCCTTGGCTGGAGAATGAATGTATATCCCGATGGCAAAAAAGTTATTTATCATAATGGCTGGTGGCATGGCAACAATGCAGTCTTCATAAGAATGATACAGGATTCCGTAACAATAATAGTTTTAGGAAATAAATACAATCGCAATATTTACCAGGCAAAGAAAATGGCAACTATTTTTTCTGATCGCCCTGATTTGCAGGATGAGTAATTATCCATATCACTAATTATCGGCTATTTGCTGTTTTATTGTAAAATTATTGCGGTTTTCGCCATTTTAATTTTCTTTCTTTACATTTGGTTAACAATTGCTTACAGATGTTGAAAATGCAAAGGCACGAATTCATTGTTCACCAGGTCAACTTGCATAATAAAGTTCTGATTACCGATTTGAGCGACCAGATAGTAGTTTCTCACGATACCATAAGAAGGGATTTAAATGAGCTCTCTGTAGCAGGAAAGCTAATTAAGATACATGGAGGTGCTATGTCACCATCTTTTTTAAATGGTAATGATTCACATGGAGATGTTTATGCATATCATCAGAAAAGAATAATCGCAAGAAAAGTGATTTCTTTGATCAAGGACGGAATGTTTGTATTAACAGGAGGAGGAACTACTGTTATAGAGATGGCAAGAGAATTACCAGATGGACTAAAAGCAACTTTTATTTCCGGAAGCATCCCAGCCTTAAACGAATATGCTAAACACCAAACTATAGAGGTAATCGCTATTGGCGATAAGATATCAAAAAATTCACGCATCACCGTAGGGTCTGAAGCGATATCTAAAATAAAAGAGTTGCGTGTAGATCTTTGTATTCTTGGAATCAATGCAATAAATCTTGAAACGGGAGTGTCTGATAATGATTGGGATATTGTGCAGGTGAAAAAAGCTATGATAGAATCAGCAAGCAAACTGGTTTGTCTAACGATCTCTGAAAAGATTAATACCAGACAACCAATTCAAATATGTGATAGTAAAAAAATTGACACCCTGATAACTGAATTGCCAGCAGATGCTAAAATTTTAGAACCTTATAAAAACGCCGGTATAAAAATTATTTAAAAACCAAACTATTAATTACCATTTTGAATAACGGGAATGCAGCACTTCGATAATTTCCCTTGTCATAATTGAATCATTTATTAAAAATTATTTATGAGAAAAATTGCAACATTTATCATGGCGCTGCTGCTATTGCAGGTATGCCAGGTATCCTATGCACAGCAGCGCACAATTACAGGCACAGTAGTATCAAATGATAATACGCCCATGCCCGCGGTATCTGTAATCGTAAAAGGGCGGGGAGAAGGAACACAAACAGATGTCAACGGAAAATTCTCAATCTCTGCTAACGACGGAGAGATATTGGTAATAAGCGCAGTAGGTTTTTCGCCACAGGAGTTCAGGATTGGGAAATCATCTTCAGTTAATATAATACTTCAACAGGGAGATAGTAAACTTGAGGAAGTAGTTGTAACTGCACTCGGAATTAAAAAGGAAAAACGAGCATTGGGTTATGCTGTCTCAGAACTGAGTTCTACAGAATTGATGAAAAATAAAAATACTAACATCGTAAATTCTTTAGCAGGTAAAGTACCGGGGGTCAACATTACTCAATTTAGTGGCTCGGCGGGCGCGGGCGCATCAATAACAATCCGTGGTGGCAATTCAACATCAGAGGGCAGGCAAAATCAACCATTATTTGTCGTTGATGGTATTATTTACGATAATTCAACTACTGTTACCGGTAATACAGGAACAGATGGGCTATCGCGCAGTAATACTACCTACTCTGATCGTATTATGGACATTAACCCTGAGGATATTGAAAGTTTGTCTGTCTTAAAAGGTGCATCAGCATCTGCATTATACGGATCGCGCGCGGCTGACGGTGTTGTTATCATTACCACAAAGCAAGGTAAAGAAGGCAGGGTAACAGTTAATGTAAACAGTAAAGTAAGTAATTCCTGGGCAACTAAGTTACCAACAACTCAAACTGTATTTGGTCCTGGCACCTATTCCAGTAACGGCGTTTTGAACAATATATCGTACGATTCATGGGGCCCTAAAATACCTGGCGACAGTACCATCTATGATAACATTGGTAGTTTTTTTCAACACGGCACTGTATACGATAATAATGTAAATGTATCTGGTGGAACAAAAAACGGTACATTCTATTTATCGGGATCTAACTTTAAACAAACAGGTATTGTACCTTCCACTGATTATGATAAAACTACCTTTCGTTTTAATGCAGAACAAAAATATGGTCGTTTGACATTGAATGCCAATGTCGCCTATTCCATTGCCAACATCAATAGAACGCTGACTACCGCCGGGTTATACGGAAGTGGCGTAGGAAGCATGCAGGCATTGTATCGGTGGCCTGTTACATACAACCTGAAAAATTATATAAATTCTGATGGCACGCAACACCGGATATATAACGACGATATAGAATTGAAAGATGATATAGACAATCCTTACTGGATTATCAATCAGGATAAATTGACTTCGAAAACCAACCGCTTTACCGGTGGCATAAACGGCAATTTTAAAATTGCAGATTGGTGGGACATTACCGGTCGTATGGGATATGACAAGTACAGCACTAACGATTATACTTACATTGCCCCTGGCTCCGCTGTGATTCCCCTATATCAGAACGGGCGCCTTAGTAAAAATCTGTATGACTATACCTATATCTCAACAACAGTGATGAGTAATTTCCATAAATCTTTTGGAGATTTTGATACGCACCTGATGCTAGGTACTACAGCTGAAAACACTCAAATAGTAAGTCAAAACCATTGGGGATATAACTTTATTACAGCTGGTACTATAAGCTTTAATAATATGGCAACAGATAGTAAATTCTTTACAGATGGCACCACGAGGAAGCGCCTGGTAGGAGCTTACGGAGAGGTTGGCGTGTCTTATAAAGATATAATCTATCTTACCGCAACAGGTCGCAATGATTGGTCGTCCACAATACCGGTTGAGAGCCAGTCATACTTTTATCCTTCAGTAAGTGGGTCATTCATTTTTACGCAATTGTTAGCAAAAAATTCTATTCTTTCTTTTGGGAAGCTTCGTGCCAGCTGGGCGCAGGTGGGAAAAGATGCCAACCCGTATGCTACCAATACATATGTGAATCCACCCATCTCGATTGGTGGTTTCACAGGAGTAGGAAATCAATACTATGCTGGAAATCCAATACTGAAACCTGAAATACAAAGCTCTTGGGAGATTGGTGGAGAATTTAGATTTTTAAACAATCGTATCGGTTTAGATTATACATACTATCATAGCCAAACAAAGAACCAAATTGCACAACCACGTTTAGCCCAATCAGGAGGATTTATTTTCAGTTCCCTCAACACCGGCTCTGTAATAAACAAGGGAATGGAAATATCGTTAACTGGTAAACCAATAATGAAAAAGGATTTTTCCTGGGATGTTATGTTGAACTTCTCCTACAACAAAGGCAGGTTAGGTGCCTTCCTTCCTGGTATAGCCTATTTTTATCCAACAGATGCTCAATTTGGTACCGTTAAGGCAGCATCAATTCCTAATGGTGGTTACTTTTTAGGATTAACGGGTCAATCTTATTTGCGCGAAAAAGATTCTAAGGGAGTTGAAATTCCAGGTGGGCGCTACCAGGTTGATCCCACAACAGGGTTTTATAAACTTAATGTTTCTAACCCGGTAGTAGGTAACCGTGAACCGGATTTCATCGGCGGCTTTAATAATACCCTTCGCTACAAGAAATTTACCTTATCATTTCTTTTTGACATACGCAAGGGAGGGGATATTTTTAATGGCACCGAATATTATATGATTCAAAATGGTTTAAGCAAAGAAACTTTATTAAACGATCGCCAATCAGTAACTGTGACCGGTGTAAACAGCGTAACAGGTGCCGATTTTTCGCAAACATATCAGGCAGATCAATCTTATACTATAGGTAGTACAACCTATTCAGGTAAGAATTTGATTCAAAAATATTGGGCAAATTATGCGGCAAATTCTTATAATTTTCTTACTTCAGTAAACTGGATAAAATTGCGTTCTTTATCACTAACGTATGACCTTATGGGAGTTTTGAAGAATCAAAAAGTTATTAAAGGAATCTCTCTGACCGCAACAGGTACCAACCTTGCTACGTGGACCAACTACAAAGGAATGGATCCTGAGGTAAGCGCAGCAGGCGGAACCGGCGGTTCTGGTTCTACAGGGATTGATTACCTGGGCGTGCCTACTGTCGCAAGTTTCACCTTCGGAATAAATGTTACATTTTAATTATTGAAAAAAAATTAGTTATGAAAAATTTGAAATATATAATCCTAGTTTGCATGGTGGTTGTAGTATCGACGTCATGTAAAAAATTTCTGGATGTAAATACAGACCCTGATAACCCGAACAATCAAAGTGTACTTATTCAAAACCGGCTTCCCTGGATACAAAAGTTTTATCAATACACTTCCGGTATTGCCAATTATCGTACTGCTTTACAGGCGGGTGTTTATTATACTACCAGTGGTTCAGGGAATACGTTTAGCACCACATGGCAATGCGCTACCGGCAATGTTACAACCCCCTATCAATCATGGTTCATAGAAGTTTCTTCCAATGTGGTTGATTTGTATAATTCTGCTCAGAAACAAGGTGCCAATCATTATATGGCTGCGGCAGATGTATTCCATGCATTGGGTTATATGGAAATGCTGGACTTGTATGGTGAAATGCCTTATACACAGGCAGGAACAGGTAATCCCAGCCCGGTTCCTGATGACGGAAAAACTATTTACAAAGGATGCATGGCAAAATTGAATGAAGCTATTAGCCTCTTCAGCAAACCTCAGAATGCAGGAACCCCTGCACTTTCTTCCGGAGATTTGTGGAATAAAGGTGATGTAAGTAAGTGGATTAAATTATGCTGGGGTTTGAAAGCACGCTACATGCTTAAACTGTCCAAGAAAACGGACTTATATAATGCGGATTCCATTTTATATTGCTTGTCTCAAGGTCCGCAATCTAATTCAGATAATACATTCGGCCCGGGCTACAATAACAGTACCGTAACCGATTATTTGTACGGCGACCCCGTTGTAACAAATGGCAATTTTGATTATGCTGCTTATGGTAGTGGCCAGCGCATTTCCCAATATTATTATAACCTTTTGACAAATCTGCGGGGCTCAGGAGTGGTTGATCCCCGAATGACGAAAATTGTACCGGCATCTATGGCAAATGTTCAACTTGATGGAAACAACCATGTATCTTCCTATACCTGGAACCGAGCAATTGGAGTTGATTCTTATGGCCCATCAACCCGCTTGGTGAAAGGAGGTGCTACCTCTATTGCAACGGCAACTTATGCCACTTCAGATGTTCCTAAAACTTATGCTATATCCGATGGTACGGATCGTGCAAATTTTATTGCCGCCCAGGTACTGGCAGGCCGTCCATACACTGTTAGCGGGAATAACGTAACGGTAACTTATAAGAAAGGCTCTATTTATATAAGCAGTACTAATTACGTGCTTGCAGGAGACACAGCTTACGTCAACTTGCGTAGCAGTGCTGTTGCCACATCAGGTATAGCCGAACAGCCTGCCACGGATGTTAACTGGTATCCTTCACGTGATGCATATCTTGCAGGTGTAGTTGGATCAACAGGCTCGTTCCAGGTTCGTCCTGTTTCCGACCAGGAAATCCTGACTTATCATGAAATGTGCTTTATTAAAGCTGAAGTTTATATGAGAAAAGGAGATGCGGGAAGTGCGTATACTGCATATATTTCAGGCATTCAGGCGCATTTGAATATGATGCAGTCTAAGCTTAGTGAATGGCAAGGTGGCGGCTATACTAAGACAAATCCTGATATGGCGCCGATGGATCCAACAGCCATTAATACTTATCTTTCAAGCAGTGCAGTTGCGCAAAGTGGAGGTACATTAACAATGTCCGACATTATGCTACAAAAATATATTGCGATGGGTTGCAGCATTGAAAACTGGAATGATATGCGCCGGTTCAATTTTAGCGCAGGTGATATAGGTAGTTTCGGAATTGTTTACCCAGGTTATCAACGAGGCCCATTATTTACAGGCCAGGCTCAACTAACAGGTGGTTCCCCAACTGACCCCAGGTATTGGATGCGCCGTTGGTCATTGCCACCAACCTATGAAATAAATTACAACTCGGTAAATACACTTGCACTAAATCCTCATGCAGTTGATCCAAATATTTGGAGTATGCCTGTTTGGTGGGATACTAAAACAGATGCTGAATATTATGGATACCTAAAATAATAACTTAAGTATTTTGGTGCTCAAAAATTAGGCGTATAGCCTTCTTTCCATAAAGTTAAAAAGTAACAGATTTAATAAAGTTCATCAAAAAGTTAGGCCGCCTTAAACGCGGCCTTTTTTATTCTCTTTTTATTGTGCCTCATCCTAAAAAAAATTTTTAGGCATACAATTAAGCTTAATACCTTATTGTATAGTAGAGCGTTTGGAAAATAAATGTTTATCCTGATGGCAAAAAGTTATTACACACAATGACTAGTAGTACGGTAACAATTCAGTCTACTTCAGAATGATACAGTATTCTCTGATAACAATAATTTAATTAAATAAATTCAAACGCAACAATTACCAAAGAAAAAAAATGGAAACTATTTTTCACCCTGATCTAAAGAATAAATAGCTAATCAAAAATTATATTTAAATATTTTATGCGAAACATAAAAACTAATTAAAATAATGATGATTTTGGGCATTTGTTAACTTTAAATTTTTTGCAAATGATGCAATTTTCAAATAATGTTTAAGTTAATTGATTAAAATCCAGCTCTTTTTAGTTCGTGTTGCATGTTTTCAAAAAAATTTCTTGCAGTTTTTGCAATTTTTAAATACTTTCTCTTACATTTGGTTAACAATTGATTAACAGATGCTGAAATTGCAAAGGCAGGATTACATTATTCATCAGGTCAATTTGCATAATAAAGTATTGCTTACAGATTTGAGCGACCAGATAAAAGTTTCTCATGACACCATAAGAAGAGATTTGAATGAGCTTTCAGAAGCTGGGAGACTAATAAAAATTCATGGAGGTGCTATGTCACCTGCTTTTTTAAATGACTCTGATTCGAATAGCGAGGTTTATGCTTATCATCAAAAAAGGGTTATCGCGAAAAAAGCAATATCCATAATAAAAGATGGAATGTTTATAATCACTGGGGGAGGAACTACAATAATAGAAATGGCCAGGGAATTACCGGCGGGATTAAATGCAACTTTTATTTCTGGTAGTATACCCGCATTAAATGAATATGCTAAACACCCAACTATTGAGGTAATTGCGATAGGCGATAAGGTTTCTAAAAATTCCCGCTTCACGGTGGGATCTGAAGCGATATCAAAAATTAAAGAGCTGCGGGTAGATCTTTGTATTTTAGGAGTTAATGCATTAAACCTGGAAACAGGAGTGTCTGATAATGATTGGGATATTGTACAGGTAAAAAAAGCTATGATCGGTTCAGCCGCCAAATTAGTTTGCCTGACTATTTCTGAAAAGATCAATACAAGACAACCTATTCAGATTTGTGATAGTAAAAAAATAAACACAATAATTACTGAATTGGCCCCGGGAGATACTTTATTGCAACAATATGTACAGGCAGGGATAACAGTAATTTAAAAATTGATTTTTAGTTTGTTTAATAATGTCATTAAAATCGTCGTGGAGATTGCAGCAGAAAGCAGCATTACTAATTATTAAATTGTCATAGAAGAGTCTAAGTAAATTTATCATCGGATTTTAACCAGAACTAATTATAAAATTTTCAACAATTCATCATCAAAACCATTTTTATGACCGCAATCAAACGATTCATTCCATTGCTGGCCCTCATGCTCATTTGTTTCTCCTCATTTGGGCAAGATAGAACAGTAACAGGTGTGGTACTTTCCCAGGATGACAGTCCTATCGAAGGAGCGTCTGTCACCATTAAAGGCGAAACAACCGGCACTCAAACAAACCAGGAAGGAAAATTCAGTATTAAAGCTTCAAAAGGGCAGGTGCTGGAATTCTCATCAGTAGGTTTCGATAATAAACAAGTGACTGTAAGAGATGCGAATTACATTAAAGTTACTCTTGCTTCATTAAACAAATTAATGGATGACATTGTGGTTGTCGGTTACGGCACACAAAAAAGAGGCAATGTAACGGGCGCTGTATCTACAGTAGATATTAAGAAATCTCTACTAGGCAGACCAATTGCAGACGTTGGACGCGGTCTTCAGGGCGCGGTTTCAGGTCTCAGCGTGGTTATCCCAAGTGGAGAAGTAGGATCAGATCCAATTATTAAAATCCGTGGGCAAATGACTTCTTTCAGAGGAAGTAGCTCACCTTTAATATTGCTGGATAACGTTGAAATTCCCAGTATACAGATTGTGAATCCTAATGATATTGCTTCTATAACCATTTTAAAGGATGCGGCATCTGCTTCTATTTATGGAGCTAAAGCATCTAACGGAGTCATATTAATTACTTCTAAAAAAGGATCTAGCAGTAGTAAGCCGCAGGTAAGTTATTCAGGTAATGTTTCATGGCAAAATGTTTGGAAAGATCTGAACATGGGAAGGGTAAATGCACTTAAATATACTATGGATGCTATGGATCGCATCGGCATAACTACACCAGTAGGTGCGTTTTATTACTTAGATAAAGCCAGTTACTTAAAGGCAGTAGAATGGGAGAAAAATTATGGCGGTAGCATTGGTCCAAATGATCCTACAGTTTTTGGAAGGGATTGGTTCACTCAAGGTTCTAACCAAAAGATGGGTGTAAGAACCTATGACGCCTATGACTACATGATAAAACAATGGACGCCTACACAACAACATAATATTACAGTAGGTCAAACTATAGGCAAGACATCTTATAACATTGGCCTGGGTTACCTGGATCAAAGTGGTATGATTAAACCTGCAAAAAAAGATGACTTTACCAGATACAACGCGTCTTTAAGAATATCAAGCGAGGTGAATAAATACCTTACTGTTCGGGGAGGCGCCATGTTTTCCAGATCTAATAAAGAATATCCTTATGTAACGAGTTCAACGACCGCTGATCCCTGGTTATATCTTTACAGATGGGGACCATTATATCCTTTCGGAAATGATGAAAATGGCAACCCATTGCGTAGTCCTGTTAGCGAAGCAGGAGCAGCAAATACAGCGAATATTTTGACCAATTATATGAATGTAAGCTTAGGCACTACGCTTAATTTTACTAAAAATTGGAAATTTGATTTCGACTACACCTTTACAAACAACGAGCAAGATTGGAACAGGCCCGGAACCAGGTATACAGCCGGTGATACATGGTCTGCACCTACTGCCAGATTTGATGCCGGTGGAAACCGTGTTTATGTAGACAGTACCGGTAAAGTAATAACTAGTTCTACCCCGGGAGCAATACCTGCGTTCGATTTACAATATAGAACTTATACAGCTTTAGGGGCTAATCCTGATCACATCTTTCGCAGGGCTTTGAACACAGCCAGTAGTACGATCAATGCATTTACTACTTATAACCTCGATTTAAAGGATGACCACCGTTTCAAATTTATCCTGGGCATGAACCGTGTAGCAGCAGTTACTGAATGGCAATCTCAGCAAATAAATCAATTGACAGACATCAACAATCCTCAATTTAATTTTGCTGTAGGTGCTCCTCCGATTGTAGATGGTGACAAAGGGTGGGAAGCACAGTTGGGCTATTTTGGTCGTATCAACTATGCATATAAAAATAAATATTTACTGGAAGGAAATTTACGTTATGATGGATCTTCTAAATTTCCAACTGATTTACAATGGAGATGGTTCCCATCATTTTCTGCAGGTTGGGTAGTAAGCCAGGAGAAATTCATGGATTGGTCTTCGTCTGCTCTTGACTTCATGAAAGTAAGAGCATCATGGGGAATTATAGGGGATCAAACTGTTAGTAATACACTTTATTTGCCTTTAATGTCAAGTGGTTATACCAGTTGGATTGGTGCAGGTGGAAAGTCAATTAGTGTAGGAACGCCTCCGGCAATTGTGAGCGATATTACATGGCAGGATATTGAAACAAAAAATTTAGGTGTGGACCTTGGGTTCTTAAAAAACAAAGTGACAGTTACTTTCGATCTATATCAAAGGAATACAAATAATATGATCGTTCCACTTGAAGGTATTCCTCTTACATTTGGCACAGGCGCTCCGCAAGGCAACTTCGGATCATTATCTACCAATGGATGGGAACTCTCTCTTGAATTGAACCACCGCTTGCAAAATGGTTTAGGTCTTAACTTCAGAGGAAACATTTCTAATTCAATTACCAGGATTAATAAATACGGAAGTTCTCAATTGGTAAACGCGAATTATAATGGAAAGAATATTGGTGAGATCTGGGGTTACCGCACTGATAGATTATATCAGAAGGAAGATTTCGAAATGGGAAGTGACGGAAAACCACAAATAATTACGCTTACAGCTAATGACGTACCTGCCAAATATGTTGGCAAAAAAGCGTATAAATTGGTTCCGGGTAAAAATGGCGAAAAGCCTGTTTACCAGGTGTTTTTACAAAACTCATCTAATTTCTTTTTTGGACCTGGAGATGTGAAATTTAAAGACTTGAATAATGATGGAATTATAGACAACGGAAGCACCAGTCTCTCAGACCATGGTGACCTCGATGTGATTGGAAATTCTAATCCAAGTTATGAATACGGATTCAGATTAGGAGCAGATTTCAAAGGTTTTGATTTTAGTGTTTTCTTTCAGGGTGTAGGTAGTCGCCAGATTTGGGGTGACGGATTCTTAGCGATCCCTGGCTATAACACATCAGATGGTGCAATGCCTGCTGCCATTGCCGATAATTATTGGACACCTACTCATACAGATGCTTTCTATCCTGCTGCCTATAATAATGGTGGTAGCAATGCAGCCAACAATATTCAGGTTCAGGATAGATACTTACTGGACATGACATATATCAGGCTCAAAAACCTGACCGTTGGTTATTCAGTTCCACAAAAATTATTACAAAAGGTAGGTGTTTCATCTTTTAGAGTTTATGGTGCTTTAGAGAACTTCATCACATGGGATCACCTGCATGGATTACCAATAGATCCTGAAGCAATCAGTGGGTATTCAATGTGGAATACTTCAAATTATAACCTGGGTCGTACTGGTATGGGCACTCCTGCTTTCAAGAGCGTTTCAGTAGGAATTCAATTAAACTTTTAAAAATCACGAAAATGACTAAATACAAACTATGTGGCATTGGAATAGCAAGTTTGCTATTATTTTCCTGCAGTAAAGATTTACTGAACAGGCCGCCACTAACGAGTTACGTAGATCAAAATGGGCAATTTTGGAGAAACGAAGATGATATCCGGATGTTTGCCAATGGCTTTTACACGAATTATTTTAACGGCTTCGCAACTTCCTTTACAGTAGATTATACTCCGGTAAGGGGGTACACTTTTAGTGATGATTTGACGGGCAGAAACATACAGTCGAACTTTGAAAGTAATGTGCCATCATCACGAGGCTCTACTTCGGAGGGAGCATCCTGGTTGTCCCAATATGCCGGACCAACATGGAATTTTTCATGGGTTCGCAAATCAAACATTTTTATTAATCGTTTAGATGAGGTTGCTAAACCTAAAATAACTGACGAAGCTTATCGACATTGGAGTGCTGTAGCAAGATTTTTCCGTGGCTATGAATATTCCAGGTTGGTAAGTGTATTTGGTGACGTACCTTATTTTGGACGTGTGGTTTTAGAGAATGAGTTAGACACATTATACAAAGACAGAGACAAGAGGGGATTTGTAATGGATAAGGTTTATGATGATTTTCAGTATGTGTTGGCAAACATTCGGGATAATGATGGTACTCAATTTTTAAACAAAACCGTTGCCGCAGCTTTCATTTCACGACTAATGCTCTTTGAAGGTACATGGGAACATTACCACGGCTTAGATGCAGCCAAAGCAAAAAAATATCTGGAGATGGCAGTACAAGCTGCGCAGTTAGTTATGAGTTCTGGAAAATATAGCTTTACCAGTGATTTCAAATCACTTTTTGCATCAGAGAACCTGGCCGGAAATAAGGAAGTAATTTTATACCGTGCTTATGATGCAGCATTATTGATCACCCACAGTATAGGTTCGTATTCTAATGGAACAGAAACCAACGGGGTAGATCCTAACCTGGTGCTAGTTAAATCGTTTATCATGAAGGATGGTGATGTGTGGCAAAACTCATCAGTGCCAAATGCGGGTGACTTCTCTCTTGCCAATTTAGTGAAGACAAGAGATCCCAGATTTGAAGCATCATTTATTGATCAACCAAATGCAGCATCAACTACCCTTTTGTACGGATATAAATTTGCATCAAGAGAAGCTATCACCTACATTGGAAAATCATATCCACCTGCCTGGGGAAGCAATACCAATACGAGTGATGCACCAGTAATCAGATTAGGTGAAGTAGTATTGAACTGGATAGAAGCTAAAGCTGTTCTGGCACAATATTATGGAGGTGCTCCTGTTACGCAGGATGATATCAACAAATCAATCAATGCGATCCGGAGCCGTCCATTAGATGCTGCAGCTATTGCTAAAGGAGTACAAAAAACAGCCCCGATGGATGTTGCAAATCTTCCCAATGATCCAAAAAGAGATGCCGATGTTCCTGCATTAATCTGGGAGATTCGCAGAGAGAGGCGTATGGAATTTGTATTTGAAAACTTCAGGCTTTTGGATATTAAAAGGTGGAATAAACTTGGCTACATGGATTTCAGTACAAACACTGATTATTACCTTGGACCATGGGTTAATATTCCGGTAGAAATTCTATCTGCAATAAGGAATGCAGCTAATACCGCAGTTAACGTTGGTAAGGTAAGAGTACAAAAGGCAGACGGAAGTATTGTTACCTGGAATGGAACAAATGACGCGGCAATGGTAGGTTTTTGGATGGTAGATAATGCTAAAAACAGGGATAATTTCACAGATAAAAATTACCTGTCTCCAATTGGTCAAAATACTATTAACGAGTATAAGGATAAGGGATATACAATTACACAAACAGTAGGCTGGTAATATAAAAGCAGTCAATCAATTAAATCCTTTATTTAATTTTATTTTAAAACCGGGAGCCCGAAAAACTCCCGGTTTTTTTATTCGTAAATTCTGAGTTCTATGAAAAAAATATTTTCTATTGTCTTGTTCATTTCTATCGTACACCTATGTGCAGCACAGCATACACCGCTTACCTATATCCATCTTTCCGATACACATATAGGAAGCATAACCGGTGCCGATGACCTAAGAAGAACTGTGCAGGATATTAACAGCCAGGATAGCATTCAGTTTGTAATCATCACCGGGGACATCACGGAATTTGGAGCAGACACTGAAATTAAACTCGCTAAACAAATCCTTGATAGTCTAAATAAACCATGGTATATCATTCCGGGAAATCATGATGGCAACTGGAGTGAGAGCGGTTCTAATACTTTTAAAAAAGTTTTCGGAAATGAGACATTCGCTTTTAATGCTGGTGGTTATCTCTTTTTAGGAACACACTCGGGTCCCAATATGCGCATGAGTCCTGGCCAGATTCCGCGTGAGAATATAGTTTGGTTAGATTCTGTAGTAGCTTCGACACCTGCGGAAACTCCTATCATTTTTGCCAATCATTATCCTCAAGATTCCTCATTAAATAATTGGTTTGAAGCATTAGATATCCTTAAGACAAAAAATATTCAACTGATTATGTGCGGCCATTTGCACAGTAATCGTATAATGAATTTCGAAGGTATTCCGGCAATAGTAGGCAGGTCTAACCTTCGTGCAAAAAATACTGAAGGAGGTTACAATATCGTAACAATAAAAAACAATACCATCACTTATGTTGAACGCAATCCTTTATCGAAAAATGAAAAACAATGGGCAGAAGTTTCATTGATTGATCATCATTTTAAAATCGATACAAGCCATTATTATCGCCCATCTTATGCGGTCAATGCAACCTATCCAAAGGTGAAAACTCAATGGCAATTTGTTGACAAAAGTGATATAGGGAGCGGAGTGACTCTTAATAAAAATCTTTTAGTCGCCAGCAATACTGCGGGAACTATTTATGCTTTAAATAAAAAAACAGGAAAAAAAGTATGGTCATATCAAACCGGTGGAAAAATATATTCCACTCCGGTAATTAAAAATGCGCTGGTGGTGGCTGCGTCTACTGATGGAAATATTTATTGCTTAGAAATAAAAAATGGAAAGCTGATTTGGAAATTTGAAACACAAAAACCAATTGTTGCTAATCCTTTAATAAAAAATAACAAGGTCTATATCGGCGCATCGGACGGGCATTTTAGGGCAATCGACCTACAGACAGGAAAATTAGATTGGGATTTTGATAGTGTGAAAAATTTTGTGGTAACCACTCCCCTATTTTATAATAATAAAATATATTTTGGTAGTTGGGGAAATGAATTTTATGCATTGGATGCAATGACAGGCAAGCAAGTTTGGAGTTGGAGCAATGGGCAGGCAAATAGAATGCTGTCTTCTGCGGCCTGCTATCCTGTGGCAACCAACGGTAGGATATTTATGGTAGCGCCGGATAGGTTTATGACAGTGCTTGATGCAGAAACCGGAAAAGAGATATGGAGAAAAAATGATCCCCAATATCGTGTGAGAGAATCAATGGGATTATCAAAAGACAGTGCGCTCGTATATGCAAAAACAATGGATGGTTTTGTAATAGGAGTATCTCCCACAGCGAATGATATGGATGTGCAGTGGAGATCCGAAACCGGTTTAAATTATGAAATTGCTCCAACAGCAATTGTTGAAATTGACGATGTAGTATATGTTCCTTCTAATTCGGGATTAGTTGTTGCTGTCAATCGAAAAGATGGATCAATAATTTGGAAGCATAAAATTTCCAATGCATTAATTACAAACATAACTCCCATTTCTAAAAATAAAATAATTGTAACTACCATGGATGGTAAAGTGACCTGTCTGGTTTATAAACCGTAGAGTGGATTGTTACTGATCGAAAAATTTAGAAATTTAGTTTATCCAAAAAATAAATATGCCAATAAAATACTCGTGATGATCCCGACCAGATCAGCCAGCAACATTGCCCCAATTGAATACCTGGTATTTTTTATTGAAACTGCACCAAAATAAACTGCTATCACATAAAATGTAGTATCTGAAGTTCCTTGCAAAATGGATGAAAGCCGGCCGGCAAAAGAATCAGATCCATAAGTCGTCATGGTATCGATCATCATACCGCGGGCAGCGCTACCACTCAAAGGTTTGATAAGTGCTGTAGGTAACCCATCTACGAATCTTGTATCAGTTCCCATCATTACAAAAAGTGAACGCATACCCTGGATGATCACATCAAAGGTGCCGCTGGTGCGGAGCATGCTAATGGCTACGAGCATTCCTACGAGGTAAGGAATTATTTTTACAGCTACCTCAAATCCACCTTTTGCACCTTCCACAAATGCATCAAAAATGTCAATGTTTTTATAGAGTGCACCGAGCACAATAATAAAAAATAAAAATAAGATCAGGCCATTACTTAAAATACCGGAAAATGTTTGAACACCATTAAAATCCATCGAACGCAGGTAAATCACCAATAGAGAAATAATTGCAGAAATACCCAGCACCCATAAAAGGATTATGGGCTGTAATACATTTATTTTTTGTCTGAAAGAAACGATCATCATGGCTGCGATAGTTGCCACAAAAGTTGCGATCATGCAAGGAATAAAAATATCGGTAGGATTAGTGGCATGTAAAGAGGCGCGTATAGCAATAATACTTACGGGTATCAATGTAAGGCCTGAGGCATGGAGGCAAAGAAACATGATCTGCGAATTGGAAGCTGTGTCTTTACTGGGATTCAGCTCCTGTAAACTTTCCATAGCCTTTATACCAAATGGCGTCGCTGCATTATCAAGGCCTAAAAGGTTTGCAGAAAAATTCATAACCATATGTCCCATCGCCGGATGATTTTTCGGCAGTTCAGGAAATAATTTTGAAAAGAATGGCCCGATAATTTTTGAAAGTAAACGTATGCCTCCTGCCCTTTCTGCAATGCTCATAAAGCCCATGAAGAGCGCCATAATTCCAATCAGGTTGATAGCAATATCCACGGCTGTTTTTGCAGTTGATATTATTCCATCACCATGCTGCTCTCTGTAGCTAACGTAATTTCCTTTGGCATCGCGATTAAATTTTATGCTACCATCTGTATAACTGTTCCCATTTCTTAGGGTCTGCAAAACTGCTGGTGTAAAAAGAGTGGAATCAGCCATCTTCGTTTGCGAAGTATCGCCGGATTTCCCGACAACCATATTGCTGAATATATTTTTCTGCCCTTTTACAAATAGGGATTGATAACTGGCAGCTAAAATTGCGACGATGATGAAGGCAGCCCATATCCTGCTTAATGCCATAGATGTTAGTTTATAAAACTAAGGTAGTGATAATGGAAGTAAAAATTAAAAAGTAAAACAAAGTTTTAAGAACTAAGGGTTTAGATTTTTTTAGGATTTCCTGGAATACCAAATCCTCACTTGATATTAGAAAAAAATATTTAAATCATTTTCTGGCTGCATACTTTCTCCTTTTTACTTTAACGGTACTTTTTACTTTCCTTTTTCCTTTACTTTGCCACATGAAAAATATTAACTGGAAAAAGATATTACCTCATATCGCGGCTATCGTTATATTTTTAGTCGTGGCAGTTGTGTATTGCAAACCTGCATTGCAGGGTAAAGTGGTTGCGCAGCACGACATTCAAGGATGGCGTGGCATGAGTCAGCAATCTGTAGAGTTTAATGAAAAATATGGGCACTACCCTCTTTGGACAAATAGTATGTTTAGCGGGATGCCTGCATACCAGATATTCATGGATTCCAGAACCAAGATTTCGGTTGGTTATTTTCAATCTATAGTCACACTGGGCCTTCCGAAACCAATGAATTTTTTCTTCCTTGCCTGTATATGTTTCTATTTCCTTTGCGTAGTGGCAGGAGCCAATCCATGGCTGGGAATACTGGGTGGTCTCGCTTATGCTTACTCCACCTTTGACCCGGTAATTATTTCTGCGGGTCATGATACTCAAATTATGTCGCTGGGATATGCACCTGCAGTTATAGCCGGTGTCCTTTTATTATTTCAAAAAAAATATTGGGTTGGCCTCGCGGTCACTTCACTTTTCTCTGCATTGCTCATTATGCAAAACCATGTGCAAATTGTTTATTACTTATTGATCATTGCATTGATCATGGTAATTGCATTTTCAATAAAAAGCTATAAAGAAAAACAATTAGCTTCTGCACTGAAGTCAGCCGCATTGGCGCTTATCGCTGGAATAATAGGCCTGGCGTGTTGTGCGGTGACTATGATGCCAACATACGAATACGCCAAAGAAAGTATGCGCGGTGGCCGGTCAGAATTGACTCTGGGTGATAAGGGTGTAAAAACAAAAGGAGGACTTAATAAAGATTATGCATTTAATTATAGTTTAGGTATTGGCGAAACAATGACTTTTTTGGTTCCCGGTTTATACGGCGGGAGTAATGGTGGAAATGAATACAGTAGTAATTCAAAATTTGTTGAAAAATTTTCCGAATTGGGTGTGCCCGAAGACCAGGCATTGCAATATGCCAACGGCTCATCCTATTGGGGCGCACAACCTTCAACTTCAGGTCCTGTATATCTTGGGGCAATCATCTGTCTCCTTTTTATTTTTGCAATGGTTTATTTAAAATCGTGGTACAAATGGTGGCTGCTTATTGCAAGCGTCATTGGAGTTGTGTTAGCGTGGGGTTCAAATTTCCAAACTTTCAATTATTTTCTTTTTGATTACCTGCCATTCTATAATAAGTTCAGAGCAACGACAATGGCTTTGGTGATCCCACAATTTTGCTTTCCTCTCGCTGGAGTATTAGCAGTTAGCAAATTATTGAAAGAAGAGTTTAACAAAGAAGAGATATTAAAAAAATTAAAAATTACGGGTATAATTTCAGGTGTGATACTATTATTGTTGGCGGCATTTTATTTCAATGCATCGTTCAGCAGTAAAACCGATAAAGCTTTTAAAGATAATATTGAGCAAAACGTATTGCACCAGGTACCAGCGGGTCAGCCGGTTCCACCTCAATTGCAACAACAAGCAGAACAAACAAGTTCCGGTATAATTAAGGCACTTCAAAGTGATCGAAGAAGCCTTATGGGCAGCGACCTTCTAAGAACTACGATACTCATGGCTCTCGCATTTCTCCTTTTATTTCTTTTTGTAAATAAAAAAATTACGGCCACCATTCTCGTTGCAGGGCTTATTATTTTTAGTGGTTACGATCTTTTGGGTGTGGCTTCCCGTTATTTGAATTCAGATAAATATGTTGATGAAAATGATTATGAAGCTGCGTTTACGCCTACTGAAGCAGATCTGCAAATTCTAAAAGATCCTGATCACGCTAACTTCAGAGTATTCAACCAAACGGTAGATGTTTTTAATGATGCCTCTACATCTTTCCATCACAATTCTGTGGGCGGATACCATCCTGCAAAACTTGATTTGTATAACGACCTTATTACTTACCAATTAAGTAAAGGAAATATGCAAGTGTTTAATATGCTTAACACGAAATATTTTATTACGCAAAATCCGCAAACCGGGAAACCAATGGCGCAGCTAAATCCAAATGCTTTTGGAAATGTTTGGCTTGCAAAAGGAATTAAATATGTAAACACTGCAGACCAGGAAATGCTGGCGCTTGATAATACTGATTTAAAAGACACTGCTGTAGTCGAGAACAAATTTAAAGATCAAATACTCCAGGCACCTACACCTGACTCTGCCGCATCAATCAAATTAATCTCGAATCTTAATGACCAGATAAATTATTCTTACGATAGCAAAAGTCCGCAGGTAGCAGTTTTCAGTGAAATATATTATCCGCTGGGATGGAATGTGTATGTAGATGGCAAGAAGGGAAATTATTTTAAAACGGATTATGTTTTAAGAGGAATGTATTTACCGGCCGGAAAGCATGATGTTGAATTCAGATTTGAACCTTCGTCTTTTACAACTGGTAGAATGATCAGCATCATAGCCAGCTTATTGGTATTTTTAATAATCCTAATGACAATTTTTATTAAAATAAAAAATAGGAATGTAACTGACAAGACTCTTGTTGAACCAGTCAATACTCCTGTATAAAAAGCATTATGGTTATAGGAAATGGAATGATTGCAAACAGGTTTGATAGTTATCGAAACGATAATGAAGTAATTATTTTTGCCTCCGGCGTTTCCAATTCACGTGAGACAAAAAAGGAAAATTTCCAGCGCGAATTAACCCTTTTAGAAAA
>JBDTXP010000023.1:0-19465 GCA_040006135.1 Ginsengibacter sp.
GTCATCAAGCTATTACAAGAAATGCCACAAACTGGCAAATGATGGCAAATAATAATCCGGCATAAATATCAAAAGGTGTGTGGTTACTTATAATAAGCCTGGACGTACATACGATGCCGGTAACTAAAAAAATAAGCATCAGCGGAAGAAAAAGCATGTAGGGAAAACCTGAAAAAATCAATACCAATCCCACACCGGCAAGCGCTCCCATCCCTAAAGCATGCATGCTTATTTTAAAATAACTGTTAGCAATCAATGCTAATGAAGAAGCAAGAAAAATTCCTAAGACAAAAGAGGTAAGAAAAACAGGAATCTGCTCCTGGTTTTTAAAAACAAGAAACAACCAGAAATAAAAAATATTAGTGGCGACGTATGGAATGATGCGCTCACGCTGTGTTTTCAGAAATATACTTTTGGCAAAACCTAAAGCTTTTAAAAGAAGAACTGTGAGGGCGGGATAGAATATGGAGATGTAAGCAACCCGTATCAAAATCATTCTTTTCTCTTTCTCGTCTACACCATTTAAAATGCCTGGCTGAACAAAGATCAGGTACCACGTTGCAATCGTAGGTATAAAAAGAGGATGGAAAACAATTGAAAAAAACCATGCAACCATTTTAGTTGCAATAGAAAATTTTTTTCCCGCGACGGGCTGTTCTACATGTTGTAAAGGAATATCCATTTTATAATTCTTTTCTTAAGCGCGCAACGGGTATATTTAATTGTTCGCGATACTTCGCTACTGTGCGGCGTGCAATATTGTAACCTTTTGCCTGCAGAGCTTCTGTAAGTTTTTCATCACTCAATGGACGATGTTTATTTTCCGCTTCAATGAGATCACTTAATATTTTTTTCACTTCACGGGTGCTTACTTCTTCACCACTATCTGTTACCAGGCTCTCACTGAAAAAGAATTTAAGTCGGTAAGTGCCAAATTCTGTTTGCACAAATTTACTGTTGGCTACGCGACTTACTGTTGAAATGTCCAGTTGAGTGCGCTCTGCAATATCTTTTAAGATCATCGGTCGCAAGTCTGTGTCCTCGCCGGTGAGAAAAAATTGCCTTTGATAATCAACTATTGTCTGCATGGTGCTTAACAATGTATGCTGCCTTTGTTTTATAGCATCAATAAACCACTTTGCAGAATCTATTTTTTGTTTGATAAAAAGAACAGCTTCTTTTTGTCGTTTGTCTTTTTTATTTCCGCGGTCATAATCTTTGAGCATACTACGATATCCTTCACTGATACGAAGATCCGGGGCATTTTTTGAGTTAAGCGTAATCTCTAATTTGCCGGCGTTATTCAACACAAAAAAATCAGGGATCACATAACTCTGTAGCTTGTTAGTCTCACCTACCTGGCCACCGGGCTTGGGATTAAGTTTTATAATTTGGTTGATCACCTCTTTAATACCATCATCATCCAGGTTCAATGCCTTTTGAATTTTTTCGTAATGTTTTTTTGTAAATTCATCGAAATAATTCTGTAGTATTTCCATAGCTACAGATACATCTCTCCCTTCCGTTCCTTTCCTTTTTAATTGAAGTAAAAGACACTCCTGCAAATCACGGGAACCTACTCCTGCAGGGTCAAATTGCTGAATCATGGCGATAAGGTCCTCAAGTTCTTTTTGAGAAGCATCTATATTTTGTCTGAATGCCAGATCATCAGATATGGATGACAATTCTCTGCGCAAGTAGCCATCATCATCAATACTTCCAATTATCTGCTCACTTATTTTCCGCTGCCTTTCATCCAGGTCCAGCATGAGTAATTGCGTTTTCAGCGTATCATAAAATGATGTTTCTACTTTATGAGGTATTACTCTTGTTTCATTTGGATCTGCATGGTTATCATCGCGGTATTTATAATCACCCACTTCGTCATCGCCATCATTTACATATTCACTTATATCAATATTTTCATAATCACTTTCACTACCCTCTTCAAATTCTTCAGGTTCATTATCAAAATCTTCCCGGTCATCAGCGCCATCCTCAAAGCCATCTTCAGGGCTTTCTAGTGCTGGATTTTCTTCCAGTTCTTCTTTGATCCGCTCTTCCAAATGCGCTGTTGGCACCTGCAGCAATTTCATCAATTGTATTTGCTGCGGCGAAAGTTTTTGTAATAATTTTTGCTGTAAGCGTTGGCTTAATGACATTTATAAAATCCGTTTTATAAGATTAACTTTAAAAACAAAAGTAACGATATGTTTTTTTGGAACAAAGTTTGTGCAAGCCTGTTTTTCTTTTTTTTTATTTCTTCAACTTCATTTTCCCAATTGAGTGCTGATAATAGATTAAAAGATAAAGCGGTTTTTCAAAAGCAGTTATCTTTTTCAACTTTTACAGTACCTAAAAGAAGTATTATAAAACTAAATATCCTGCTTCCCACCATTCTTAAACCTGATCTCAAAATTACTCCCGACCAGGTCAGTTGCAAGTATGGATTTTTTTGTAAAAATGAATGGAAATTAGAAAAAACAACCAGGCTGCCATTTCGCTTTAGAGTTGGTTCTCTTGAACAATGCGATTTTTATGAAAACAGGAAGTAGATTCTTAGGAATGTATTATTGCATCGGCGATGCCAAATTGATTTTAACCTACCTTCGCTTTCATGCCTGATGAACAAAATTTTGAGGCTGTTATTGGCCTTGAAGTGCATATACAGCTGCTTACAAAAAGCAAGTTATTTTGTGGTGATAGTACGCTTTTCGGAGCTGCTCCTAATTCGCATGTGAGCGCCATTTCACTCGCTCATCCCGGAACTTTGCCCATATTAAATGAAGAAGCGATAAATCTTGCTATTCGCCTTGGGCTTGCCCTTGATTGTGAAATCACACGCTATAATTATTTTGCCCGCAAGCATTATTTTTATCCTGACCTGCCTAAAGGCTTCCAGGTTACCCAACATACCACCCCCATTTGTCAAGGCGGAGTTGTACATATTATGGTTGGAGATATGGAGCGAAAGGTTCAATTAAATAGGATCCACCTGGAAGAAGATGCAGGAAAAAGTGTTCACGATGCTGATGAATATGCGACTTGTATTGATCTAAATCGTGCAGGTGTGCCCTTATTGGAAATGGTAACTGAGCCAGACCTTTTTTCTGCTGATGAAGCTTTTGCATTTCTTACTGAAGTACGAAAGATTGTTCGCTACCTGGAAGTGTGTGATGGTAATATGGAAGAAGGAAGTATGCGCTGTGATGCCAATATTTCAATGAAAAAAATCGGAGAAATAAAATTGGGGACTAAAGTGGAAATAAAAAACCTTAACTCCATTCGCAATGTAAAGAAGGCCATTGAATTTGAAATAAAAAGGCAGGTTAAGATTCTTAATGCAGGAGAAAATATTATCCAGCAAACAAGAAGCTTTGATGCTGACGAAGGAATCACTTTTGCAATGCGGGATAAGGAAGAGGCTAATGATTACCGCTATTTCCCTGAACCGGATCTGGCTCCTATTGTCGTTTCCGAATTAAGAATAAATGAATTAAGATCGTCATTGCCGGAATTACCTGGTGTGTTGGAAAGGAAATTTATGGAGCAATATGACCTATCAGCAGAAAGCTCCAAAGTAATCTGTGATGATAAGAGCACAATAAATTTGTTCCGGGAGATAATTAATTATACCTCACATTATAAAGCTGCCGCCAATTGGATCATCGGGCCGGTCAAGAATTATTTGAATGAGCATAGTTCAAAAAAGGAATTTCCTATTTCAGCAAAAACGATGTCGTTGCTTGTAAACCTGGTAGAAGAAGGGCAAGTAAGTTTTGGCGAAGCTGCGGCTAAAATATTTCCTCTATTAATAGATTCACCTGGTGCTTCACCCGTTGATATTGCCATGCGTTTAAATCTTATCCAGGAAAAAAATTCGGATACATTACTATTATGGGTAAACGAAGTTTTAAATGAGATGCCGGATAAGGTAGCTTCATATAAAAAAGGGAAAAAAAACCTGATAGGACTTTTTGCCGGTGAAATAAAAAAGAAAAGTAAAGGCAAAGCTGACATGGCTGCTGTGAATAAATTATTGTTAGAAAAACTAAATTAATCGGTGCAGGTTATCCCTGGAAAGAATCAACATTGAAAATTCTTTCGGTTTATAATATAGGATTTGATATAATAAATGTATAGATGTTCTTAAAAAATCAATATGACGAATTCCCGCGATATTCCAATTGAAATGGACAAAAATGAATTTAAAAAAATCGGCCATCAATTAATAGATTCAATCGCAGATTTTTTTGATACAATTGCTGAGAGACCCGTTACGACAGGGGAGACGCCCCAAGAATTACAGTCGATTCTTGGAGATAATTCATTGCCTGAAACAGGAGGGGAGATATCAAAAATATTTGCCAAAGCAACATCATTGTTATTTGATCATTCCTTATTAAATGGGCATCCCAAGTTCTCTGGATATATAACTTCAGCTCCTGCACCGGCAGGAGTTTTGGCTGAGCTCCTTGCTGCAGCTGTAAATCCGAATGTAGGAGCCAATGTATTAAGTCCTATTGCCACAGAAATTGAAAAACAAACTGTGAAGTGGCTGGCCCGGTTTATTGGTGTTGATGAATCTTATGGTGGATTATTGGTAAGTGGTGGGAACATGGCCAACTTTACAGCATTTCTTGCTGCAAGAACTGCTAAGGGGCCCAAGAGTATAAAAGAAGAAGGTATCGAGAGTAGGTATCAAAAAATGACTGTCTACTGTGCGAAAACCACGCATACATGGATTGAAAAAGCGGTTGTACTATTTGGTCTTGGCACTAATGCTGTTCGATGGATCGCTACTAATGATGTAAATGTTATGAACAATACTGAATTGGAAAATAGTATAAAAAAAGATAAAGAAAATGGTTGCCATCCATTAATGGTAATTGGCAATGCAGGTGATGTGAGCACAGGGGCCGTAGATGACTTAAAAGGTATTGCGGCTATATCCAAAAAATATGATTTATGGTTTCATGTGGATGGCGCTTATGGTATTCCCGCAGCTATACTACCGGAATTTAAAACTTTATTTTCAGGTGTAGAAGAAGCAGATTCTATTGCCCTTGATCCGCATAAATGGCTGTATAGTCCGCTTGAAGCAGGATGCACATTAGTAAAAGATCCAAATCATTTAATAGCGGCATTCAGTTCTCACCCCGTTTATTATAATTTCAGCAGTGATGACGAGCCTTCCACATTAAATTTTTATGAATATGGTTTGCAGAATTCAAGAGGCTTTCGTGCGCTGAAGGTGTGGATCATGCTGCAGCAGATGGGTGTAAATGGTTATCAAAAATTAATTGCTGCAGATATTGAATTGTCACGTTTATTATTTGAATTAGCGGACAAACACGAGGAATTACAAGCCATCTCACAGAACTTAAGCATTACCACATTTAGGTATGTCCCTTTAAATTGTGATGAAAAAGATGAAAGTTTTTTAAACGCCCTAAATGAGCAATTACTTAATGCCCTTCAAAAAAAAGGAGAAGTATTTTTATCAAATGCGGTTATTCAGGGAAAATATTGTTTAAGATGCTGTATCGTGAATTTTCGAACGACACGAAAAGATATAGAAGAAATCATAGAGATCATTGTAAGGGAAGGAAAAAATGTGCACCTTTCAATAACGAACAGGTAGGTTTTTAAATGTCGAATATTTTAATTTTTTGTTTCTGAAGCAATAGACTTAGAAAGTAAAGATTTCAAAAAGTTATATTAAATATTATGCCTCTTAAAAGAATAAATCCCTCCAATTTGTTTTCTTTAAAAAGGAAGCCTTTGCTTTGCACGATTCACAATTTTTATTTAAACAGTTATATAAAGATGAATAAATTAGTTTTTGCCATATGTATTTGCACTTTATTTTCTTGTGCTCAGAAAAACAGTTCCGGAACATTTAATGTTTCAGGAGAATTAAGAAACGCACCCGATCAAAAGATATTTCTGGAGCAAATTTCATTTAACCAGCAACCGCCGCATGTTATAGATACGGCAGATGTAGTGAAAGGTAAATTTGACGTGAAAGCAAAATCTGCAGAAGAAGGATTATACAGGTTGAGATTTGAAAAAAGCCCGGCTTATATTTTCATAAACGATGAGGATAATTTAAAGTTCACTGCTAATGCCGGTGATTCCATTTTGCAAAAAGGCACATTCAATTCACCTGCAAACTATTCTCTTACAAATCTCATATTAACACTTGATTCAATCCATACCCGACTGATGAATGAAGATATGATGCGCAAAAATTACCAGGAACAAAAAAATGATTCAATGGCATTGCTTGCTGATAGTGATTTTAAATTGAGTAATGAGTGGTACCAAAATTATTTAATAAAATATGTAGATACTTCTAAAAGTCCCATGGTTTCATTATTTGCATTAAGCTTTATCCAGGATGTGCACCCTGATACAGTAAAAAGTTTGGTGGCGAGGCTTACAAATAGGTTTCCAAAAAATAGTTCTGTAACACAGGCCGTTCAACAATTTACTGTTGCTAATACACCACAAACAGATCAGGCAGCACCGGCAACCGGCTTACTTACGGCAGGTATGGAAGCCCCGGCTTTCACACTCCCAGACACACAAGGCAAACCGTTTGCTTTAAAATCTTTAAGAGGAAAATATGTGTTGATTGATTTTTGGGCAAGTTGGTGTGGTCCGTGTCGCGAAGAAAATCCTAATGTGGTTAAAGCGTATAACCAGTTTAAAGATAAAAATTTTACTATCCTGGGAGTTTCACTTGATAAAGACAAAGATGCCTGGATGAAAGCGATCAAAGATGATAAGCTTGCGTGGAACCAGGTGAGCGACCTTAAATTTTGGAATAGTGAAGCCGCTACCCTTTACCAGGTGCAGGGTATACCATATAATGTTTTGATTGATCCTAATGGGAAAGTAATCGCTACAGAATTACGGGGCGATGCATTAGAGTTAAAATTAAATGAAGTACTTAAATAGCAACATCACACTTAGGTGATTGAGATGTAAAGCGAATTAAAGAGAATTGAAAAACATTTCTAGATCAACCTCATTCCTTTACAAAATGTGGTAAGTACAAAAGGCAGTACAATCCAGAAATATTCCCTTATCCAAATAAGGAATATAAGCTGAACAATTGCAGAAATTACAAAAAGTATCCAATATTTTTTAACGGATGTAGTTTGATCCATACTTTAAATCTTTTGGCAAATATAAATGTAAATCGTTAAAAGCAAAGTAATTACACACATTCACTCACTTTGATGAAATCATTTATTAAATAGGATTTTTCATTTAAAATATTAATAAGCTTATTAAGGCAGGAAATTTTCGTGTCAAATTCTTTATAGAGAACCAATGAGTTATGAAGGTGCCTGTAAAAATAATTTGAAATCATGGCATTTTAAATAGTAATTCATCTTACCTTCGCCATCCTTTAAAAAAACAGCCGGGATAGCGGCTGAAAGTATAACCAGGTTTCGATAAAATCTTTTATCGGAATCATCAAAATAAAAGAATGAGTAAATTACATTTCACCACTAAACATGCGAATGAGGCTACCGTGCAACGTGATTGGTACGTTGTTGACGGCACTAATCAAACCGTAGGCCGCATGTGCGCTAAAATAGCGTCCGTTCTCCGTGGTAAGAACAAAGCCTATTACACACCACATGTAGATTGTGGAGATTTTATTATTGTTACCAATTGCGATAAAGTACGCTTTACCGGCAAAAAAATGGATGACAAAATTTACATTAATTACAGTGGATACCCGGGAGGCAAAAAGGAAGAAAGGGCCGGAGATCTTCAAAAGCGTCGTCCCGATGTAATTATTGAAAGAGCTGTAAAAGGCATGCTTCCTAAAAACAGGCTTGGCCGTAAAATGTACAAGAAACTTTTTGTATATGCAGGTGATGCACACCCGCACGGAGCACAGAATCCAAAAGAATTAAAATTTTAAACTGAATAATGTAACACCGTAAAAGCGGTATTATTTTTCAAATTACAAAAATGGAAAAACAAAAAAATGCAGTTGGTCGTCGTAAAGCAGCCGTAACCCGCGTGTTTCTTACAAAGGGTGAAGGAAAGATTACCATTAACGGCAAAGATTACAAAACCTATTTCCCACTTGTCTATTTGCAAAACCAGGTAGAAGCTCCATTGAAAGCGATTGATTCATTGACTGCTTTTGATATTGTAGTTAATGCATCTGGCGGCGGTGTAAAAGGACAAGCTGAAGCAGTTAAATTGGGTATAGCACGTGCGCTATTGGAAGTGAATCCTGATTACAGGCCAGCTTTAAAGGTGGGCAGTTTACTTACACGTGATCCACGGAAAGTAGAGCGTAAAAAGCCAGGAAAGAAGAAAGCGAGAAAAAGCTTCCAGTTCAGTAAGAGATAATCAGACACTAGATATCAGGTGTGAGAAGCAGAAGTTTTCTTTCTTACTACTAACATCGAACATCTTTCTATTAGTTTTAAAAAAAACAATTTAATATTATATAAATGGAAAATAATACTTCCTTACAGCAACAACTTCTCGAAGCAGGCGTTCATTTCGGTCACTTGAAAAAGAAATGGAATCCTAAAATGTTGCCTTTCATTTTTGCAGAAAAAAAAGGTATACATATTATTGATCTCAATAAAACTGTAGAAGGGCTTGAAGAAGCTGCAGCTGCCATGAAATCTATAGCTAAAAGCGGTAAGAAAATCATGTTCGTTGCTACAAAAAAGCAGGCAAAGGAAATTGTGACTGAGGCTGCAAGGCGGGTAAACATGCCTTTTGTAACAGAAAGGTGGCTTGGTGGAATGCTTACCAATTTTAATACAGTGCGTAAGAGCGTAAAGAAAATGCAGGCAATCGAAAAAATGCTGAACGATGGTACTTTGGATAGTATTACTAAGAAAGAGCGCCTCACACTTACACGCGATAAGGAAAAAATGGAAAAAGTTCTTGGTGGTATCGCGCAGATCAGCCGCGTTCCCGCAGCTTTATTTTTAGTAGATATTGGCCATGAGCATATTGCTCTTGCAGAAGCAAAGCGGTTGAATATTACCACCTTTGGAATGGTGGATACCAATTGCGATCCGAACAAAGTAGAATTTTCTATTCCGGCTAATGATGATGCAACAAAATCTATTGCCATTGTAACTAATTACATCACTGCAGCTATCGCAGAAGGCCTTTCTGAAAGACAGGCTGAAAAAGAAGAGGACACAGAAGAGACAGATGATTCAGATTCAAAAGCAATGAAATTTGACGAAGGATCAGATGAGGGCAGGGGTGACCGCCGCAGGGGAACTAATGCAAATGCAGCCGGTGGACCTGGAAGAGGTCGCGGACCCGGAGCTGGTGGACCTCCACAAAGAAGGCGCCCAACTGGCGGACCGGGCGGCAATAGACCTGGCGGACCGGGAGGAAGAAGATAAATTTTTTCCGAAACATTGCTTAATGAATCCCTTCACATTCATTTAAAAAAAAGAAAAAAATGACAACAACAATAACAGCATCAGACATCAATAAATTGCGCCAACAAACTGGTGCAGGCATGATGGACTGCCGCAAAGCACTTACAGAATCCAACGGTGATTTTGAAGCAGCAATAGATTACTTAAGAAAGAAAGGACAGAAAGTAGCTGCGCTTCGCGGCGACCGTGAGGCGAAAGAAGGTGTAATTATCGCAAAGACAACTTCAGATAATAAAACAGGATTTATAATTAATGTAAGCTGCGAAACAGATTTTGTTAGTAAGAATACTGAATACATTGCATTTGCACAATCTATTATGGATGCAGCAATTACAAATAATGTAAAGAGTGTTGAAGAGCTGCTTACTCAAAAATTGGGTAATGAAACTATTGCTGATAAATTAAATGAGCAAGTAGCTAAAATTGGTGAAAAAATTGGAGTAACTCGTTTTGAAAGAGTTGAAGCTCCATATGTAGCTTCTTACATTCATGGCACATTTCGCATGGGTGTGTTGGTGGGACTTAATAAAGATAATGAAGAAGCAGGAAAAGATGTTGCTATGCAAATAGCTGCGATGAATCCTATTGCTATAGATCAGTCTTCTGTTCCGGCTGCAACGATAGAGCGCGAAAGAAATATTGCTATTGAGCAAGTAAAGGCTGAAGGAAAGCCGGCAGAAATGGCCGAAAAAATTGCCAGTGGAAAGATCAATAAATTTTTTAAAGAAAGTACACTTCTTGCACAAGCATTTGTAAAAGATGGAAATAAATCAGTAGCAGACTTTTTGAAAGACCTTGATCCTGAATTAAAGGTTATCGAATTTAAAAGAGTCGCTTTAGGCTAAAAAAATTTGAATAAAAATTAAGAGCTGCCTATGAGGCGGCTCTTTTTTTTTACAATAAGCCTGGCAAATAAAGTGAATACTATTTCTAATATAATTTTTATAGTCTTCGGTTACATTTTAATTTCCATTAATTAATTTTGAATATGATCCTAATTGTTGATGACCTGCCAGAAAATATTATTGCACTTAAATCTGTCCTGGAAAAAAATGATTTTCAAGTGGATACTGCATCCTCAGGTGAAGAAGCGTTGAAGAAAATATTAAAAAATTCTTATGTGCTTATTATCCTGGATGTACAAATGCCGGGGATGGATGGCTTTGAGGTAGCTGAGGCCATTACCGGTTATAGCAAAGCCAAGGATACTGCAATCATCTTTTTATCTGCAGCCAACATAGAAAAGAATTTTATTACCAAAGGATATTCGTCCGGCGGGCTGGATTATATCACCAAGCCTGTAGATACCCAGATTTTATTGTTGAAAGTAAAAACTTTTTATCGCATCTATGACCAGGCGCGCCGCTTAAATGAAATGCAGGAATCGCTCCTAAAAGAAATTGATTATCGCAGAGATGCAGAAAATAAAAAGGATGAATTCATAAGTGTTGCCAGCCATGAGTTGAAAACACCACTTACCAGTATAAAAGGCTATCTGCAGGTGCTGGAGCGAAGTATGAAAAAGAATGAACCTGAAAAAAGTTATTACCATTTGAAGAAGGCTCAAAACCAGGTGGAGAAATTAAATGAACTCGTATCTGAATTATTAGATATTTCTAAGATTGAAAGTGGTGAACTGCCTCTTAATAAAATTGCCTTCTCACCTGAAAAATTATTGAATAATGCAGTGGAAAATTTGCAGCAGGTGTACCCCGGTTGCCGGATTTGTACTGAAGGAAAAATACCCAGGGAAATTCTGGCAGATGAAATGCGAATTGAACAAGTGTTGGCGAATTTTTTGACAAATGCTATTAAATATTCGCCATCTAATTCCCCTATAATTATTAGAACAAAATTCGATCATCATTATTTCTCTGTAAGCGTTATCGACCAGGGCATGGGGATGGATGAAGCATCGCACAAGAAACTATTCACTAAATTTTATAGGTCGGAAGAAGTAAGTAATAAAATTCCGGGTCTTGGTATAGGACTTTTTATTTCTAAAAAAATTATAGAACGACATGGTGGAAAGATTGGGGTAAACACAGAACATGGAAAAGGTTCAGAGTTTTTCTTTCAGTTGCCTTTAGAATAAAACTTTTTTAATAATATGCAAATATCTACAAACCGTAATATTTTTTTAGGGTTGGCTTTGTCTCTAGGGCTTCTCCTGATAAGTTCTGTCGCTTCTTTTATTAGTATTAGAAACCTCATTGAAAGTTCAAAACAGGTAAGGCATAGTCATGCTGTAATAAACAATCTTGCACATATTTTATTGGTAATGACAGATGCTGAAACGGGCCAAAGAGGATACCTTATTTCCGGTAATCCGGAATTTCTTGGTCCATATAATCTGGCTCAAGGTCAATCCGCTACCATATTACAGGAAATAACATCGCTTACCGGAGATAATGTAATACAACAAAAACAACTTGCTGAGTTAAAAAATAAAATACTTCTTAGATTCCAGGCGCTTGAAAATAATTTGAACGAAGTGAAGAATGGCAAGGCAATCAATATGCCTACCTTATCTGCTGGCAAATTATATATGGAACAGATAAGAACGCTGATCGCAGATATGCAGGGTACCGAGAATCAATTGTTGGAAAAACGTGTTGAGCGGTTAAATTCCCTGACTGATGCCACACCAATCCTTATTATCATCTCTGCTCTACTCGCTCTTGGCATCAGTATATATTTTTATAAAAGGCTTATTAATGATCTAGCGGCAAAGATGCAACTACAAAAGGAATTGCAACAATTAAATGAGGAAACAGAAAGCCGGATTGTAGAAATGAAAAAAGTAGCTGGTGAAATTTCCGGCGGCAATTATATTAGTCGCATTGACGATAATAAAGAAGACAGTCTGGGTAACCTTGCCTACTCGCTAAATAAAATGGCGGAATCATTAAAGGTATCTTTTGAATTATTAGAATCAAATGAATGGCTGCAAACAGGTGTGGCCAAACTTAATCAACAAATGGTAGGTGAGAAATCCATTGAAGAACTCACTAAAAGTATTTTAGTTCAATTAGCAGCATATGTAGATAGCCAGGCCGCTGCCTTCTACATTTTAGATGATAATAACCGGCTTCAACTGACTTCAGGTTTTGCCACTCAGGATATTTCCCACAAACATACCATAGGAAAAGGTGAAGGGATTGTAGGAGAATGTTTGCAATCACGCAAACCCATCCTGATTTCACATATCGATGATGACGTAATTATGGTTAATTATGGCTTGGGAAAAATAAGGCCCAAAAATATTATTGCTATTCCAATTTATAAGGATGAACAAACAATTGGAGTCCTTGAATTTGCAAGTTTACACGCTTTCACACCCCTGGAAATTTCAATTCTTTCTAATGTTTCTGACAGTATAGGCATAGCATTGCACAGCGCCATTAATCGTAAGAAGTTACAGGTTCTTTTGGAGGAAACACAGGCGCAATCAGAAGAATTGCAATCGCAGCAGCATGAATTGGAAAGCATCAATGCTGAGCTTGAAATGCAAAGTCAGAAGCTCCTTGCCTCAGAAGAAGAACTAAGAGTGCAGCAGGAAGAACTCATGCAAAGTAACCAGGAACTGGAAGAGAGAACATTCCTTCTGGAAGAAAGAAATCAGCAGATCAGGGAAAGGAATAGTGAAATACAATTAAAATCACAGGAGTTGGAGGAGAGCTCAAATTATAAATCTGAGTTTTTGGCAAATATGTCGCATGAATTAAGAACTCCGCTTAATTCAATTTTATTATTATCAAAACTAATGGCAGACCATCCTTCACTTGAAAAAGAATATGCAGGCTATGCCGAAGTGATACATAATTCCGGCCAGGGCTTACTTCAATTGATTGATGAAATTCTGGACCTGAGTAAAATTGAAGCAGGCAAAATGGAAATGGATGTGACGCAGGTTACTTTAAATCAAATTATAAAAAACCTGGAAACGATTTTTATTCCACAGATAAAAGCCAAAAGCCTTCAATTTAAAATTGAGGCAGATAACAATATTACCCATGAAATTTTTACAGATCAGGGTAAGCTGGAGCAAATATTAAAAAACCTTTTATCAAATGCTATTAAATTCACCAATCAGGGGAAGGTTTCCTTACACATTTCTGAATCGATAAAAGGAGCGCTCAGTTTTGCAGTTTCAGATGAAGGGATTGGTATACCTGCTGAAAAACAATCATTGATCTTTGAAGCATTTCAACAGGCAGACGGATCTACCAAAAGAATGTTTGGCGGCACAGGACTTGGCCTTTCCATAAGTAAGCACCTGGCATCATTATTATCCGGGAAAATTTCTGTAAAAAGTAAAGAAGGAAAAGGAAGCACTTTTACTATAACTATTCCAAAAGATATAAGGCAAGCGCCTGTTGAAAATAATGTAAAGGAAGATAGTCAAGTAATCCAGGCATCTCCTAAAAATATTGAAACAGAAATCTTAGGCGAAACTATTATTCAAGACGATCGCAATCTAATAATGGCCGGTGATTCTATAATTCTGATTGCCGAGGATGACGTTCCTTTTGCTAATATTTTAAAAGATTACGCGCATAAAAAAAATTACAAAGCCATCATAGATACCAAAGGTGATGAGGTAGTTTCTCTTGCAATCAAATATGCTCCGACCGCTATTTTATTAGACATTCAGTTACCAGTAATGGATGGCCGGCAAATATTAGAGGCGCTGAAAAAAGATAAGCAGACAAATAAAATTCCTGTTCATATTATTTCTTCATTGCAGGCGAAGCAGCAGGTAATGAAAATGGGGGCTGAAGATTTTATTAGCAAACCAGTTTCTCCGGGGCAACTCAATTTGCTTTTTCAAAAATTAGAAAATGCTTTACTAAATCACCCCAAAAAAGTACTGATTGTTGAAGAAAATATTCAGCATGCGAAAGCGCTGAACTATTTCTTAGGCACTCATGGAATAATTACGCAGGTTACAAAAAGTATTGAAGAAAGTGTGCAAAAATTATCCACTACAGGTATTGATTGTGTGATACTAGAAACAGATACCGGCAAAGATGAAATTTTTACAGCTTTAAAAGATATTAAAACTAAGGAGGGCCTCGAAGGTTTACCTATTATAGTTTTTACAGGAAAAAATTTATCATTAAAAGAGGAAAACCGGTTGAAGGAATTTGCCGATTCTATAGTGATAAAGACAGCTCATTCTTACCAGCGCATTCTTGATGAAGCAAGTTTATTCTTGCATATTGTAGAACAAAAAAATAAAAAAGGCAGAAGAGATGAAAAGCCTTCATCAGATCTTAATAATGTATTGAAAGATAAAGTAGTTCTTGTGACTGATGACGACGTGAGAAATATTTTTTCTTTAACAAAAGCTCTTGAAATGCAGCAAATGAAGGTAATAGCTGCGACTGATGGAAGAGAAGCTATGGAAATATTCGCACAAAAAACTAAAGTAGACATAGTTTTAATGGATATGATGATGCCGCATCTTGATGGTTATGAAACGATCGGCCTTTTAAGAAAAGATAACGAACTTAAAAAACTACCTATAATAGCCGTAACTGCCAAAGCAATGAAAGGTGACAGGGAAAAATGCATTGCAGCAGGCGCTTCTGATTATATTAGTAAGCCGGTGGATGTTGATCAGTTGATTTCATTATTGCGTGTTTGGCTGTACGATAAAAATTAAAAAAACAAGAGGTAAAAAATTTTTCAGGTTTGACGATGATAGTGCTAAAGGTGTTTTTCAAACATTTAATAAATTTAGGAGATGAACAGTGATGAAGATGTAACAGATGAATATATTGAAGACGTATTAAGTGATACAATGGATATTTATGGATATGATTTTTCAGGATACTCAAGAGCCTCCATAAGGCGAAGAATTGTACGGTTATATTCAATGGACAATTTTACCAATTTCGCTGCCTTTCGTTACCAGTTAAGATCAGACGTTAAATACTTTAGCAGGTTCCTTGAACAGGTAACAGTCAATGTCACAGAGATGTTTCGTGATCCGGATTTTTTTCAATTATTAAGATCCCGTGTTTTACCTGTGCTGGGCACCTACCCTTTTATCCGCATATGGATTGCAGGATGTAGTACTGGTGAAGAAGCATATTCGATGGCAATCATTTTAAAGGAATTAAACCTCTTACATAAATCACTTATTTACGCTACAGATTTAAATGAAGTAGTTTTAAGTAAAGCTGCAAAAGCATATTTCCCTTTACAAAAAATGCAGACTTACACAGAAAATTATTTGAAGGCCGGCGGCCAAAAGGATTTTTCAGATTATTATACGGCCAACTACAATCTCGCAAAATTCGATAGTGATCTTAAACAAAAAATTATATTTTCAACACACAATCTTGTTTCTGAAAATAGCTTTAACCAGTTTCAATTAATACTTTGCAGAAATGTATTAATTTATTTTGATCGGCGGCTTCAAATAAAAGTTTTGGAATTATTTAATAACAGTCTTGAGAATTTAGGATATATAGGTTTAGGCAGTAAAGAATCTCTTGAATACAGTTCAATTTATAATAAATACGAGCGCCTTACAGGTGCAAAAATATGGAGGAAGATCAGGGAATAAATAAGCAATTATTAATAATAGGAGGCTCTGCCGGCAGCCTCGAGGTAATTTCATTTTTATTACCCAAAATTATTTTGCCAATTGCATATTCTATTGTAGTTGTGATACATCGAAAGCAGGGAATAGATGACCTGCTGACAGGATTATTACAAAATGATTGCCCACTGCCCGTAAGAGAGGCGCATGAAAAAGAAGAAATCAGGTCAGGAACAGTTTATCTTGCTCCGCCTGATTATCATTTACTTTTTGAAAACAATAAAACCTTTTCCCTTGACCATTCAGAGAAAGTGAATTTTTCCAGGCCTTCGATTGATGTAAGCTTTGAAAGTGCCTCGCACGTATATAAGGAGAATCTTTTAGGGTTGCTTCTTTCAGGAGCTAACCAGGATGGAACAACCGGAATTAAACAAATAAAAAAGATGGGAGGTAGAATAATTATACAGGATCCTCAATCCGCTGCCTTTCCATATATGCCAACCAATGCAATTCAGGTAACAAAACCAGATGCTGTTTTAGCCAAAGAAGAGATGACCACATTTATCCATAATCATTTTAGTAATATTGCTGCCAATGAGAAAGGGTAACAAAGTTTTTATTTTTGATGATAATGAAGAACTACTTGAGTTATGTACGATCATATTAGAGGACTTTGGATGTGTAATTAAGACCGCCACCTCGGCTGAGAATGTTGAGCATGAATTACTTGATTTTATGCCGGATATTATTTTAATGGATAATTGGATTCCGGGAATTAGCGGGATAGAGGCTACACAAATGATAAAAAAGCATGAATTATTAAAGCACATTCCTGTAATTTATTTTTCAGCAAATAGTAATATTCATGATCTTGCAGCGCAGGCAGGAGCAGATGATGTACTGGCCAAACCTTTTGATATTGCTGCTTTAGAGAATATTGTGAAGAAGTATATTATATAAATTGATTAATAGGAAAGCGAAATACTATTTTATAAATAAATTGAATTTATATTGCAGCGGTTTTTTAAGGTCTCTTTCCTTTTATTGATACAAAAAACAAATTATTCTAATAAATATGCTTCCTAAATTTAAACGTATACTGCTCAAACTTTCCGGAGAATCATTAATGGGTGATAAAAATTTCGGATTGGATTCTGCGGTTTTGACCCAATACGCCCAGGATATAAAATTGATCACAGAATTAGGTGTGCAGGTAGCTATTGTGATAGGAGGAGGTAATATTTATAGGGGAATGAATGAGGCAGAAACAGGGATAGAACGCGCGCAGGGAGACTATATGGGTATGTTGGCAACCGTAATAAATGGTATGGCATTACAAAGCGCACTGGAAAAAGCGGATGTATATACGAGACTGCAAAGTGCTATAAAAATGGAGCAAATAGCTGAACCTTATATTCGTCGCCGGGCTATCAGGCACCTGGAAAAAGGCCGCGTCGTGATCTTTGGGGCTGGTACAGGAAATCCATATTTTACAACAGATACTGCAGGCTCATTAAGAGCTATTGAAATCAGTGCAGATGTGATTTTAAAAGGAACCCGCGTAGATGGCATTTATACTGCTGATCCGGAGGCGGATAAGCTTGCAGAAAAATTTGAAACGATCACCTTTGCTGAATGTATACGGCGCAATCTTAAAGTGATGGATATGACGGCTTTTACGCTGTGTATGGAGAATTCATTGCCAATAATTGTTTTTGATATGGACACGCCGGGCACTTTGTTACGTGTAGTTACTGGTGAAAAAGTAGGTACTTTGGTAAACGGATAATTTGTATTAATTTACACCTCGCTAATCCGCATTATCCGTTTTTGCATTGAAAAATGCAGCGTTGTATTCTATGAAGAAATCCAAACCACCCCCGCGATTTTTTTATTTATTTTGAAAAAGATTACTGATGATTTGGATATGGCTTATCTCGCTTGTGGTTTTGATAGTGTGTTTCATTTTTGCCTATCGTATGATTTCAAGCAGCTATGAGTATCTGCCAACCGATAAGGCTTTTTATACCAGCTTTAGAAAAAATAATTCCTCCCTGGATAATGCAAACCAGGAGGCTGTAGTTGCCCTTAAGCATAAATTGAAAACGGTTGAGGATAATTCCTCTTATGTAGAGGCGCAGTTTCATAAACTTCAGAAGCGGCTTGCGGTACTCGAAGAGAATTTGCAGCAAGGCGGAACCCCTATAATTTCTGCACAAAAAGTTGAGGAAGAGGATTGGAAAGAAATGTATTACCAGGAAAATGAGGCTAAGGAAAAAATTGAAAATCATTTGGATGAAACGCAGCAGGAACTGCAAGCAGCATTGCAAAAAATAAAAGAAATAGAACATGTCCAGCAATCTATGGCTGGTATTAAAAGTGACTATGATGCACGGCTGAATGATTTGCACTCTATGCAAAATAGTATTGGCGATTTACAAAGAGAGCTTGAGGCTGCAGCAGGCAGAGAAAAGAAATTAGAGATCTTATTAACGGAAGAGATCAATCTTAAAAAGCAATTTGCCACTTATGAATCTGAACGTACTTCTTTTGAAAGCGAAATAAGAGACCTGAGACAACAGATAGGAATTATGAGCCGCAAGGAAGCAGAGATGCAAAAGCAACTTCACAATGTAAATGAATTAGAGAGCCGCATTGCTTTGTACGAAGAAGAGAAAGCAAAAATGATTGGTGATCTGGAGCTTATCATGAATCAGACTAAACTATCTTTCACTCAGAAGGAACAGTGATAGTTTTTCGTGCAGATCATGTCAACCTTTAAAATGGGATTATTTTAAAAATACTGCTGATCTTCTTATATTCTCGATTAAAAGTTAAGAATATATGTTGTTGGTGAAGCAGACGCTCGGTTCAGTCACCAAAGACCTACAACTTCATCAAGAATAATTTTTACTTCCGTAGAGTTTACTTTTGGCTTAGTTCAAATCGATAATCTATATATAATAATTGTGCTGAATAAATGGTAAGAAAAACAAAATATTTCAAGTATAGTATTCTAATGATAATTCCACTGATTGGATTCATTATGGGGATAATAATTTTAAGGAAGGGTATTATACGAAGAGAAAAAATACTTTGTTACATAGGCGTTTCAGGAATTCTCATCTCCATATTTTTTTATACCTGGGCATTTTATTATGGCACCCATAGTGAAAAAGCGAAAGAAGAACAGGTATTTTTTGCTCAATATCAATTAAATAAAGCAATGCAGGAAGTAGAAGTTTTTAAACTGGAAAAGGGTGTCTATCCTGAAAGTCTACAGCAGCTTTATTCTCTTGATAAGTATGCACCTATAATTGATCCGATTTCTCAGAGTTTATTCTCAAAGAAATTTATTTATTTTAATTACAAAAAAATTGGTGATGAACATTATACAATATATTCATCAGGGTTTGATCAAATTCCAAACAACACTGATGATATATTTCCAGAT
>JBDTXP010000024.1:0-18440 GCA_040006135.1 Ginsengibacter sp.
CCTAAAGTAAAAGCCATCCTTATAAATATTTTTGGTGGCATTGTGCGTTGCGATCGTGTAGCACAGGGAGTTATTGATGCTTACCAATCCATAGGAAATATTAATATTCCCATCATTGTAAGATTGCAGGGAACCAATGCGGAAATTGCTAAAGATCTTATTGATAAAAGCGGGTTGAAGGTAGAATCAGCAATCTTATTAAGTGAGGCAGCAGATTTGGTGAATAAGGCTGTGGCTTAGGGAAGATGATAGGAGATAATTCTTAAAAAAAGACATTCAAACAACGGAACTTTATTGAGGATATTTTATCTCACAAAGAATGTGGGTCTATAACTTTTAACCCATCAATATTTTTGAAGTCTGAAATATTGCGGGAAATAAGTACTAAAGCATGTACTAATGCAGTAGCAGCAATAATGGCATCGGGTAGTTTAGTTTTATATTTTCTACGAATTTCAATGCTCATTTCTACCACACTGACGCTCAAATCGAAAACCGTAGCATCGTTTATAAAATCGGACAATGTTTTATAATGTTCGACAGAAGTATTAAAACCCAGTACTTCAATTTTGCTTATGACCGAAATATTAGGAACCACATCAATTACACCATTCATAAAATTCAAACCGGATGCAGGAAGTTTATTGCCAAGATAATCAATCAAGGCATTAGTATCTACTAAATACCGCGGTTGTTCCATTCTTCACGGCTTTGAGTTAAATAATTTTGAAGTTCGGCTGTAACATCCTCCGGCAATTTACCGGCATATTTTTCAGAGAGTTTTTTTTCTCCTGCCTTTTTACTTTTTTTCAGCACTTTGATAATTTGCAAATCTTCAAGGTCCTCCAAAAGTTTGTAAGCTTTATCATTGTTGATTTGTAATAGTACGGTTTCCATTTGTAAATTATTTTAAAACTATTTGTATTTTGTTTTTTAGTAAAGAATACAAAAAAGATTGAAAAAACTTGTTCATCCTTACCAGCATTAGTTTTCACAATTATATTAAACCACAAAATACGACAATAAAAGACAGAAAAGTATTGACAAACATTCAGTTGTTTGGAATGAGGCAATAAGCAACGTTTATTCTATTTTGCGATTGAAACGAAACAGCTCCCTCCATTGCGAGAAACGCCCATCCCATTTTTAAAAACTTTTGCATCATTTATTTTTATACAGCAGCCTCATCATAGAAGGCAGCACAATTAATAAAAGTGGCAATGCAATTATAAATCCTCCTATAACAGCAATGGCAAGAGGTTGATGCAATTCAGCACCGGCGCCAATTCCAAGCGCAAGTGGCATCAATGCAATGATGGCTCCTATAGCAGTCATTAGCTTTGGCCTTAACCGTGTAGAAATTGCATAAATGATGGATTCATCAACAGATTGTACCTGTAGATTTTCTTTGTATTGCAGAAATGTAAAAATGGAATTTTCACCAATTATTCCTACGATCATTATCAAGCCGGTGTAGCTCCCTACATTCAGTGGTGTTCCAGTCAGGAATAATGCAAGATAACTTCCTGAAATTCCTAAAATTGCTATGATTAAAATAAGAAGCGCAATTTTTACATCGCGGAATAAAAAAAGAATTACTCCAAAAACCAATAGGCTTGAAGCAATGAGAATCATTAATAATTCTTTAAAGGATTTTTGTTGCTGTTCATACTCCCCACCATATTCAATGTGGTAGCCTGCCGGTAGATTAATGTGACCTTTAATTCTATTTTGAATATCTTTTATCGTACTTCCCAGGTCGCGGTTTTCTAACCTGGCTGAAATAACACCCATCGTCTGCAGGTTCTCTCTGTCTATTTGTGCTTCTCCTTCTGTAATTTTTAGGGTAGCTAATTCTGCCAGTGGAATTAATCTTCCATCAGGTAGTGCGATAGAAACTTTTTTTAATCCATCAATACTTCGGTTCATGCTACCGGGATAAACTAATCTTACGGGATACACCCGCTCTTTTTCAAAAGCACTACCTGTGAGATTGCCTTCCAACCACGATTGCAATTGATATTGAAATGACGCCGGGGTTATATTAAATTGGGCCAGCCGTGTATAATCCGGCAAAACATTAATCGAAGGTCCGGTAATGGTAATACCATTAAATACATCTGCAGTTCCACGCACATTTTCTACAACATTTCCTACCTGCGCACTTAGAGATTTTAGCAGTGTAGCATCATCACCAAAAATTTTTATTTCTATGGGCTGCACACTGGTCATCAGATCGCCAAGCATATCACCGATTACTTGTCCGAAATCTACCCGTAATGCAGGTTGAGTAGCCTCAATGCGGTTCCTGATATCAGCGATCACTTCATCAGTTGTTTTTTTTCTGCTGCTTTTTAGTTGGATAAGGTAATCTCCTGTATTAGGCTCTGTGATAAAAAATCCCATTTGTGTACCTGTTCTCCTGGAATAGGCTGCAACCTCTGGTGTAGAGGTAATTATTTTTTCAACCTGCTGCAATTCTTTGTCTGTTTCATTTAGCGAGGTGCCGGGAAGTGCAACATAATCCAGCACGATACTTCCTTCATCCATTTCAGGGAGAAAGCCTGTTTGCAAATGTGGCAATACTAAAATAATAGAGAGTATCAATAGCCCTGCAAAAATGAAACTAATCCATGGACGTAAAATGAAAAATGAAACCCATGTCCTGGGTTTTACTGCTACTTCTTGTTTATTCTTTTTTATTTTCTTTTTGCGGGAAAACAAAAGAAAGACGACCGGCAAACCTAACCATGTTACAAAAAAGGAGCACAATAATGTTATGATCATCGTATTGGTCAATACATTAAAATATGCCCCAGCCACACCACTCATGAGCATGAAAGGAATAAAAATAACTATGGTACTTATTGATGAACCAACCATTGCAGGAAATAAAAATTTAATTGCTTTTTGTACGATGGTAGGATAATTCTCATCGGGATTTTCCTCATGAGTGCGATGTATTTGTTCAACAACCACAATAGCATCATCTATTATAAGACCGATGGATGCGGCGATAGCACCCAGTGTCATAATATTCAATGTATATCCCATTGCATATAAAACAATAAGTGTAGCCCCAAGTGTTACCGGAATAATGAGCAAAATAGTTGCACTTGCTTTAAAAGAACGCAGAAAAATAATGGCAACAATAATGGCCAATAAAAGTCCAACCCATAGGCTATCTGTCACGCTTTTTACAGAGGTATTTACAAAGTCGGCTTGTACATAATAAGGTTTTATCACAACATCTTTAGGTAATATCTGTTGCAAAGAATTTACCTGTTGTTTCATTTGTTTTGATAAATCAACAAGGTTGGTATTGGGTTGTTTAACGACTGCAATTAGTATGCTCTCTTTTCCATTCGCATTTACTTTAATGTATTCGACAGCCTCTTTTGCCTGCACGTCTGCTATGTCACTAAGTCTTACTGTACGCTTTCCGTTGCTGATCACCATATTTTTTATATCATCTAGCGTTTGTACAGAAGCGTTGGTAACAGTGAGATACAGGTGACGGTAATCAGAAAGATAGCCGTTTGATTTTATAAAATTTGTCTGGCTGAGAGCTGTGTTTATTGCTTCGGGAGTAAGCCCGAGAGCACTCATTTTTGCCACATCCGGTTGTATCCAATATTCTTTAGATTTCCCACCTATAATTCTTATCTCTGAAACACCTGCTACCTGGCTTAAGTATGGCTTGATAGTATAAACTGCTAATTCCTTTAACTCAACAGGTGACAACTCATGGCTTTCTAATGAATAACCCATTACCGGTAGAATGGAGGGATTCATTTTTTCAACGGTAATATTTACTTCCGGTGGAAGTGAATTTCTAATTTCAGCGATCTGTGATTCTATTCGTTGCTGGCTTAGGTTTACATCACCTTTCCAATCTATGAATGCGGATATTTCGCAGCTGCCCCGGCTGGTGGTACTTCTTATATCCGTCAGGTCTGGTATTTTTTTAATTGCATTTTCCAAAGGGCGCGTCACCGTTATCATCATTTTATCAACGGGTTGCAATCCGGCATCAGCAATAATTTTTATTTTTGGAAAAGTAATTTCCGGAAACAGTGAAGTAGAAAGTTTTGAATATGTGAACAGGCCGCCAAGTATGATCATTGCCAATGCAACTGATATGGGCGATTTATATTTAAAGAAAAAGTTATTCATGAAATCCAGATAAAAATTTAAAGCAGTTGATTTTTAAAAGCAAACTACCTGTAACGCGTAAACGAAATTATTTGTCCACAGCCACTTTAGCAGTATCTGCAAGCCCATAATTTCCTGAAATAATAAACCGGTCATTGGGTTGAAAGTCGGGTGTGACGATCTCGATTTTATTTCCTGACTCTATACCTGTTTTTACCGGAACCTTTACTGCTGTGCTATCGTTTATTAGTTTCATAACCCAGAATTCCTGTTGAGTTTCATCTGATAGAACAGCTTTCTTATCTAAAACAGCTACTGCCGCCTTGTCGTATTTAATAATTTTTACCTGTGCCACGAGGTTAACAGGAATAGCATGTGAAGAATTTACTTTTATAGAAACTGCCTGTGTCTGTGAGAGACTGTCAACAAATGGCAGAGCGCCGGATATAATACCAGCAAGGCTTTCCCTGTCTGGCAGAATCACTTCTACTTTTTTACCAGTGCTAATATATTGCTTGTATTCATAAGGCACATTTAATACAAAAACAAATGATTTGGAATCTGAAATAACGGCTAATTGTTCGCCATCCTGCACATAATCGCCAGCCTGGTGGGTTAGTTCATTTACATATCCATCCACTGCGGCGCGAATAACATTTACTCCTGAAAAATGAAAGTTTGGATTTAACTCGTTGACGGAATTTCCGATAGCATCTGCCTCTTTAGTTTTTAAAATAAATAAAACCTGTCCGCGGTTTACATGATCTCCATATTTAATGTTGACTTTTTTTACGTAACCAATAAGGTTAGATTTTACCATGTTTTTTTGTAAATAGGATGAAGTAGCATTTAGAAAAATATATTCCTTCATTGGTCCATATTCCAAACCGCTTACTTTTACCGGCGTGATAGTTTCTGAAACGGGTGCTACTTCATCAGCGGATTTTTTTCCCCCACACGCCAGCAACCACAAGCTTAGAGTGCCAAAAAGAAAGAATCGAAAATTATATTTCATTTGAAAGTTTAATATTTTAATGTCCAGTAATTTAGTTGTTGCACAATAGAATACCGCGCTACTTCATTTTGCACGACCAGGTTTCTTGCAGTAATATAATTATTAAGAGCCAGGATATAATCTGTGATTTTTATATCTCCTGTTTCCAACAATTTACTATTCACATCAATAAGTACTTTTAAATACTTTAACTGCTGTTCAATGGGGGCCTCAAGACTTTCTACGTCAAGTAATTGTTGCTGAAGCTGCAGGATTTGCTGACGAAACCGGCGACTAAAAAAATCTCTCTTTTGCAGTCTTGTCCGTTCTTCAATGTGTAGTTTTTGTTCCTGTAACTGGCGCTGGTGGCCATCATAGATTGGAATTGATAAATTAATACCGGCATTAAATCCAAAATTTTTATAGGGCATTAGTGTTAACGTAGATTGATATCCTGCATCTGCAAATAGCGAAATTTTTGGCTTGTATTGATATGCCAACAGGGAATTGTTATTGACAATACGCATACTGTCAATTTGGAAGTTAAGTGTGAAAAGAGATTTATTAGTTTCTAAAGGAATAATTGCATCTAATTGTGGTGGCGCTAAAGAAACTATAGTTGTATCTATAATACCTGATAAATAATTTAGTGTGGCATAGTCATTTCTATATTGAACCAATACCTGGTTGCGTGTAAGTTTTTGCTGCTGTAGGGTCACAAGAAAAGATAGGTAGTCTGTTTGCCTGTACACATTTTTTTGGGTAAGTTGTTTTAAGAGTGCTTCTTCATGTGTCAACAAATCAATGATCTCCTCATTAAAATTCAATTGTAACTGATCGCCGTAAACCGTAATGTATTGGCTGATGATATTCTTTTTAATATCACGGATAGAAATGGCCGACGACCATCGGAGTGAATCTCCGGTAAGTTGCAGATCCTTAAACCGGAGGCTTAAATTTCTTTTGTTATAAAGTTGCCTGTTTAATGCCACGAGGGCAGAAATTTGCTGGCCGTTAGTAATTGCTGCATCATAACCAAAGCCATTAATAACAGGAGCGTAATAGGCAGTTCCGTTCCCGGTTATTTGGTTTTTTGTAGAGGCCAATAATACAAGACTATCAAGTTTATTGGATAGTAGCGCATTTTGTAATTCATTATACGCCGGGTCATTTGATTGCGATTGTTTAAGGAAGTAATTGAGATCTTTATCCTGCGATTTTACGGTAAGCGAGAAACAAAAAAAAGAGAGTACAAATAAAATTTCTTTTGCCATACATAAATTATCAGGTCAAAAAATAAAAGCAATAATTGTTTGTTGCTTTCGGGGGATAATCATTCTGTGTCAGCATTGTAGGATTTCTCCTTACATCAAAGCCTGTCATCATGAAGTCTACAAATTAATCTTTTACTGCTTTAATAAATTGCCCTTGCTTGGTAAAAAGCAAATCCATACCATCTACTTCTGCCTCAAAATTCACCTCACCATTTGGACGTGTAATGATCGCTGCTTCCTGTATCTTTTTGCCATTGTAGTGGGAAGCAACATAGTCATGAACTGATTGAAGTAGACTGGTCACAGGTATATCTTCTTCTGTTTCTAATTTAGTTCCGGTAGCATCATATAATACAGAAATACTCTTGCCATTCTTTTTAAAATTTGCCTCATAATTCGCATTCTCTTTATCCCATTTTGCATTAATCCCGGAGTAATCTTTAGAAAATGATTCAATAACTACTTGAGGTACAACAGCATTTAGCCTGGAAGAATTATCACTTTTTTGTGCCTGGCAAAATTGGCTTATACTGAAAAAGCAAACCGCCAAAGCAATATATTTTTTCATTGAGTCAGATTTGTTGATTTTTAAAAAAGCAAATGTAGGCTGTGATTCTGTTGAAATATTGAAGTAAATGAGTGCCTACCTAAATTTTAATAACAAGCCGGGTTGCATATGGCCATTAGCATATCCCATCGTAAATGTCAGATGATCTTTCTTCTTTTCTGCATTTTTTATTTTTGCATAGCGGTGGTAATTATTTACAACCTGCTTGCCTGATAGATACCCTATAGCGGCACCAACTAAAACATCAGTTGTCCAATGCTTATTTTCTGTGATCCGGCTGATACCAATGAGAGAAGCCGCAGTATAAGCAATGATAGGAACTGCAACCTTATTGCGATATTCTGAAGCAAAAACTGTAGCCGCTGCAAACGCAACTGTGGTGTGTCCACTAGGAAAGGAACTATAAACTTTTCTGCCATTTAAGTCGCGGGCTGTCTTACTGAAAGGACCGGTGAATCGAGGTTCTGCTTCCTCATTGGCATCATAAAAAGAGGGTCTTGTGCGGCCTGAAGCAAATTTCAAAACACTTTCCAGCGCGGCTGCTGTAATATAGCTTTGCGTGGCAAGCAAGGTGGTCGTTTTTAGTTTTTCATTTTTAAAGATATAGCCATAGGCTCCAAGCCCGACAAGCGTACCGACTTCATAAAGCCCGCCAAATTTTGTAATAAAATTACTTACACCATTGACACTGGTATTTCGCTGTCGCAATTTGAATGCAGCTTTTTGGATGGGTTCATCCGCAAAAGTAAGGGCAACAATACCGCCGGTGAAAATTCCAAAATTTCTCCAATCCTTTTTCGTCATATGAAAAGGCTTGGTAAATTCCTGCTTCAAGCTACTTCCCAATAAAACAAAATAGGATTTGAATGTAAGTTTGGTTGTTTCATTAAACGCTGATTCATTGATATGATTAGTCTGACCTACTCTGTCTTTCTTACGCTGCAGACTGTCTAATTTATTAAAAAGAGTGTCCTGTGCTACAATGTGAGTGGGCACCAAAAAAAATATTGCCGGTAATAGATAACTAAAGATTTTTTTCATACTTTGATTTGATTACAATTAATATTCCAATTAAATTTTTTCCTTAATTTTTGAACAAAATAGTTATAATATGGGTTTTATTTTTATATAGATAGGAAAGCAGAAATCCGTAAGACTCAGTAATTTTTTTTACAATCGATAATCCCAGTCCTATAGAATCAGGATTTGCGCTATCTTTTTGGAAACGCTCAATAAGCATTTCAGTATTGAACATTGGCTCTTTGCCTGTATTGCTGATCCGAAACTCTTTTTGGCTCAGATTAATATTCATTTCACCATCCCTGTAATTGTGTTTAAAAGCGTTGCTTACAACATTTGAAATTAAAATTTCTGCCAAGGGTTCATTCATATTTATCACAACTCCCTGATCAATTGTGGCGTTTATTGTGATATTTTGTATTAGTGCCGGTTCCTTTATGGTTTCAATGTAATCTGACAGTAATTTAGAAAAATTTACGGATTCATTATTTATAAAATAATCATTTTCTATTTTGGTTAGCAATAAAAGTGATTCATTTAATTTGGATAAACGGTTGGCTGCCGCATGAACTGAATACAATAATTGACTTTCTTTTTTGTTCAATTCACTGTTTTGAGAAAAAATCTCCAACTTATTTCTAATAATTGCGAGTGGGGTTTGCATCTCATGCGAAGCATTTTCTGTGAAGGTTTTCAATGAACGATAATCATTAGTAGCTTTTTCTGCCATGAGGCTAAAGTCGGACTGCATCTGGGCAAACTCATCAATATCCGTCCGGGAAAAATTAATTTTCTTTTCACCTGAAATTTTATAGTGCCTGATAATTTCTAATGAATTATAAAATGGTCGCCAGACATTGGCAAGAATGATTCGGTTTATAAAAGCCAAAATCACCAGTAAAACCCCTATTATACTTAATGTGAGCAGTGAGATGATGGTTACAATATCCTCCGTTTCCTGCTGTGATTTTGTAACCCGGGCAATGTAATTTTTTCCATCAACCTTCACGAGAAACTGAAATCTCCTAAAACTTTCATCTTCTATTTCATTATTGTTCTGTTTATCTTTAGAACGAATCGTGGCGAAGTTTTCCTGGTAATGATCCGCGGTTGAGGGAATAAAATCTATTTTTTGATCTTTATAATCAGCAGTTTCCGGTAAAGATTTTTTTTCATTTACAAAGTGGATAATCTCGCTCTGTTCAATTCTGAGATCCTTATCTACCTGGCGCAGTAAAATGTAATGCAGAATATAATAAAAGAGCAGGCCACTTATAAGGAGGATGAGGACGATGACCGGCATAGTGAAACGATTATATTTGGAAATCAATTTCATTCGCCCATAAATTTATAACCCATTCCATACACACTTTTAATGAGATCTTCACTTCCCGCCTGGATTAATTTTTTTCGCAAATTTTTGATGTGTGTATAAATAAAATCAAAAGCATTTCCAATTTCCTTACCCCAAAGGTGCTCTGCTATTGCTTCTTTAGAAATAAGCCTTTTTTTGTTACTAATAAAATACAACAGTAATTCATACTCCTTCCGTGTAAGATCCACTGGCTTTTCATCCACTGATACCACTTTATCTCTTGTGTTTACAGTGAGGTTATTGATCGTAATAATATTAATGCCATCAAAACTTTTTCTGCGAATTATGGCTGCAACCCTTGCATTTAATTCTGAAAGGTGAAAAGGCTTGGACAAATAATCATCCGCACCCAGGTCGAGCCCTTTTATTTTATCATCAAGAGAATTTTTTGCAGAAATAATCACAATACCATCTTTACGCTTATCCATTTTCAGATACTCCAGGATCTTTAGTCCATTCCCATCGGGGAGACCAATGTCCAGTAGAATACAATCGAATTCTGCTTCTTCCGAGGCTTTTAAAGCTTCATGAAAAGTTGCAGCTTTAATGCAATTATAATCCTGGGCAGATAAATATTCTGCCATTGATTCTAACAGGCTTACTTCATCTTCTATAATTAATATTTTCACTGATCAAATTTCTGAAATATAAAGTTGAATTCTGAAGATATATTGAAGAGTCTTCCTATGGAGTATAAAATATCACCAAAATGGTTTAATTCAAAAACTTTATCTTATAAACAATTATATTAAATCATTTTTTATATGCAGGAAATTTTAAAAAAATTAAGCTGATTTATTTCCTGGAATCACAATTGAACAAAATCGGTAATGATAGTATTTTTTGGATGGCCTATTCAAAGAAAACAGGCCTGATTAAAAGTGATATTTACAGGGATATAATTAGAAGTATAGCAGAAGGTTACGGTATGAGCACAGTCACTGCCATATCCATTAACGATACCTGGAGTGCGCTATGATTAAGGCCCTCAGAAAAAGTGGGTACCTAATTAGTTAATATTAATTTTTTCTGCTAATAAATAATTTTAAATGTTTTACTTTAGACCAGTTTGAATTTAAAAAGTGTAAAATGGGAACACCAATGGTAAATCAATTTTTTGTTTATAGCTCTTTACGAAAAGGTTTTAATCAACCTGCATACGATTACATAACGAAATACTTTGAATTTGTGAGTAACGGTAAGGTAAAGGGAATTTTAAGTGATTTGGGGAATATCGCAGTAGGTACACCTTGCACTGACAACAAATTTATAAAGGGTGAATTATATAAACTTAAAAATGATAGGGATCTCGAATGGGTTTTTGCACAACTGGATGGATATGAAGGGGTTTCTTCAACGCCGGATGAACCTGTTCTTTATCGAAGGGAAATCGCGCGGATACACCATGATGATGACCAGGTTTCTGAAGCCTGGGTCTATTGGTATAATGGCGATGTAAGATTATTGCCGGTTATTGAGTCGGGCGATATATTCGAATATTTTAAATCACATTCGAGGTAAATTGTCAATGCTGCTGAAAAATTCTTCCTCCAGGATTGCATAAAAATAGTTGTCTTTCCATTCGCCTCTGATAGGCAAAATTTTTCTTTTCATCCCTTCTCTTTTCATTCCTGCTTTTTCAAGCACTTTGACAGAAGCGAAGTTTTCAACTGCACAACCCGCTTCAATTCTATGAAGCTTAAGGACTTTAAAAGCAAAGTGTAGAAGACCAGACAAAGCCTCGCTTGCATAACCTTTTTGCCAATGAACCGGATGAATTTTATACCAAACCTCTGCTGTTTGATAATTAGGTTTTCCAATATTTAAAGCAATGAGGCCAATAAATTGTTTTGTGTGAATTAGGTCCAAACAAAAAACATATGAAGCAGGTGGCATATTGTTTTGTTTGTTACACCAATTATAAATAATTTTCTCTGTTTTCTGGATCGTTTCAGGAATACCTAAAGTATTAAACCTGTCTGTTTCCGGCAAGGAATGCAACGCATGAATATTACTTATATCCTCTTTGGACACTTGCCTGAAATTTAGCCTGTCTGTTTGAAGTTTCATTCTATTTTAAATCAAAGAAAAATAGGAAGAAAGATACATACACTTTTACGCAAAGGCGCAAAGTAAAAAAGGCGCAAAGAAGAAAAAGAATCAAAAAGAATTTTGACTTTGCTCCATTGCGCCTTTGCTTTAAAAAAAATTTCCCAACTACTCTTTCATCATCTTTTTACTCTGCATTTTTTCGCCATCATAATATTGTATGACATAAATCCCTTTGGTAAGAAACGAAACATTCATACTTGCTGATTGGGATGTAATATTCATTTTATGTAAAACCTTGCCTGTAAGATCGAGTATGCGAATTTCGCCAGAGCCTGCCAGGCCGTTTATTGTAAGAAAATCTCTCACAGGATTCGGTGAAATAAGCCATGAAGAAAGTGAACCTGTTTGAATTTTTATAATATTGCTATAGGTGTACCGGCCATCATTATCTACCATTTTCAACCTATAGAATTGATTAGAGCCTTTTGCAATATTTTCATCAATAAATTGGTAACTATTTTTTCCATTGGCGAAATTTACACTGCCTGCTTTTGGAAAATTTATCCCGTCAGCGCTTCTTTCAACTTCGAAATGTGAAAAATTAATAGAACGGTTAATATCCCAATTGAGGATAGCAGATGAATTTTTATAATAGCCGGAAAAAGAATTCAGTATTACTGGAAGTGAGCAATTCTGAAAAATAAAACCATTATCAAAATTTCCGAAATCACCGAGACTAGCTATAAAGCGATATTGGCCGGGAGATAATGTAGTAGTGCCTTGCAGATAAAACCAGGTGTCCTGTGCCGGAACATTCCCATCGGTCCGTACAAAAGTTTTAGTGTTAGATATGGCAACCAAAGTATTGGACGGCATTGCATATATCTGAACGCTGGCCAGCCATGAAATATAATTAGGATCATTTTCCCTGCTGGAAAAAGCGCCACCGAAGCTTACAGCGGTTAGGCTTGAAACTGTAAAGTCCTGGTATACTGAGCCGGCACCACTGGTAATATCTACATATTGAACTCCCTGGCTTGCCGTATCCGGGCCACTAGCATAAGCGCTTCCATCAGTTTTAATGATATTGAAAGGTCCACCATTCATAGTCCATCCCGGGACTGTAAAAGATCCTGTAGGATTATTACCTACAGTGCTTTGCGCAGGCAATTCAAAGCTGGGGTTAACGAGGGTATTTACATTGCATTGGCCAAAAGAATTGGTAGAAATAATGAAAAAAAACAAAATTAAAATAGTAGTGTAAAGAGATCTCATGATATTTTAGTTTAGATTAAATGTGTAGTAATTTTAAGATGGTAAGAGCTTAAAATTAAATGTAAAGGCATTCCTGCTCAATAATAATTGTTTTTATCCACATACTCTTAATATTGTTTTGGAAAAATAAGAAAATATATAAAAGATAAGGTAGCAGGAATCACGAATTCTTTATTAATAATCAATTCGGATTTAAAGTCCAACTTCACCGGAATGTTTATTTTTTATTTTTGTATCACCGGAATTCTGTTGGAAGATGTTCAATATGAGGCCACAGAATCATTAGTGAGTTGTTTACTTTTACAGTAAAAATTTATGCCAATAACAAATGAGAAAAAACTTAAATCAGACGATCAATCAAACAAACTTCAACAGATAGTGCATCAGGCAATAACTGAAGAAAAGCTGATTGTCGAAAATCTTTTGCATCAACCAAAAGAAGTTTTAAGCAGGGGCCAAAGCATAGCTGATAAAGTGGCCATGTTCGGCGGTAGCTGGAAGTTTATTATCCTGTTTTCTATAATGCTTCTGGGGTGGATCATCATAAACACTTTGCTTCCACATAATGAGAAATTTGATCCTTTTCCATTCATCTTAATGAACCTTGTATTGTCCGCTATTGCTGCATTACAGGCGCCAATAATTATGATGAGCCAAAATCGTAAAGAAGAGAAAGATAGAATGAGAAGTGAGAATGATTATTTAATAAATCTTAAAGCGGAATTAGAATTAAGAAGCCTTCACCAAAAAATGGATTTACTTCTGGAGGATCAGATAAAAATTTTATTTGACAGCCAGGCAGAGCAATTGCAATTATTAAAAAAAATAGAAAAGGGCCTGGTTAAGTAGAGAAATCCAATTTATTTTTTCAATCTTCTGAACATCTTAAAACTTTAAAACTTTTAATACCTTTCGTTTTATACCTCTGGAATCTTTTAAACCTTTCAAACCTCCTAAACCCCGGAAACATTTGGAAACTTTTGAAAGCCTATTTTTGCAAAAATTTTCATATGCAAATTCTAATGGTGTTGCACAGCCTGGTGCGTTGGTTCATTTTGCTGTTCGGCATCTGGACGGTTTTTTCAGCTATAAGCGGGTTGATGTCAAAGAGAAACTTTACCAACAGTGATGATAAAGCCAATTTGCTGTTTATGATCATGATGGATGTTCAACTTTTGATTGGCCTTGTTTTATATTTTGGTGGCGTATGGTTTGACCGCCTGAAACATTTAGGGCAAAATATGAAGGATCCTATGTTGCGCTTTTTTACTTTGGAGCATGGCATTTTGATGATCATCGCCTGGATACTTGTTCATGCAGGGCGAATAGCGGTTAAACGCTCACTCACTCCACGATCTAAATTCAAAAAAGCATTAATTTATTTTGGTATTGCTTTACTATTTATACTAATTGCTATACCATGGCCGTTTAGAGAAGCAGGTGTGGGTAGAATGTGGTTCAGGTGGTTTTAAAATGACAATTTTTTTTTAAATTAAAGTGTAGTAAAGAGATTTATAATGGTTGAAAATGAGAATGAAAGGCCGGTAATATTAGTAACAAATGATGATGGCATTACCGCACCGGGCATAAGAAACCTGGTGGAAGCAGTAAAAGATTTAGGGGATGTTTTTGTTGTAGCCCCTGATAAGCCGCAAAGCGGGATGGGACACGCTATTACAATAGGTGTACCCTTACGCTTACATAAGGTTGATGACATTATTGAAGGAGTAACATCTTACCAAACCAGCGGCACACCCGTAGATTGCGTAAAGTTGGCGGTAGATAAGATCTTGCATAGAAAACCTGATATTTGCCTGAGTGGAATAAATCATGGTGCCAACCATTCAATCAATGTAATATATTCCGGTACCATGAGTGCTGCTATGGAAGCGTCGATTGAGGGAATTCCATCTGTAGGTTTTTCATTACTTGATTACCGTTTTGAGGCGGACTTTACTGCCAGCAAATTCTTTGTTCGTAAGATCGTTGAAAGCCTTTTGAAAATGCCGAAATATGATAAGCATCTTTTGCTGAATGTAAACATACCTGCAGTACCCCTGGAATTAATGAAAGGAATAAAAGTATGTAAGCAGGCTTATGCAAAATATGATGAAGACTTTGATGAACGACTTGATCCTCATGGAAAAAAATATTTTTGGCTAACAGGTGAATTTGTAAATTTTGACACAAGTGAGGAGACTGATGTGTGGGCACTCGAGCATAATTATGTAAGTGTGGTGCCGGTACAATTTGACCTTACTAATTATGAATTAAAAAAGAAACTTGAACAAAACTGGGATATTTTATGATCTTCAAAAAAGACAACTTTGTATTTGGACTTGCGCTCGGATTGGTAGCACCCATTATAGCAATGCTGATTTATAAAATGTATAAACTACAAGGACTTACGATTACTGAAATGTTTCAATGGTTCAAGCTCAACCCCAACCTGGTATCGGGTTTCATAAGTGTATCCTTATTAGCCAATGCTATTTTATTTACGATTTATATTAACGGCCGAAGAGATAATACCGCTAAAGGGATTTTTGTCCTGACGATCATTTATGCAGCTGTTGCAATGATCTTTAAATACTATTAATTTTCGAATTTGGTCATGTGATAATTTGCTAATGTGCTAATGTGATGATTTGCTAATTTGATGATTTGTTCATGAGTACATTTTCAAAACAAATCAATTAATTATTTAATCAGTTTAATCTGAGGTTCCTACAAAATTAATATACCCCAAATTCTTATCTACCAAAATCCCATCTGTTAGTTTTAAATCAAAAGTTACATTTTGCTTTACTTTTAATTTGATGATGAAAAGATTTTCGCTTCCATTCAGTGTTGATTTATTTCCTTCATTCACAAATGTTGGATATAGTACTTTGCTACCATCAGAATGTAAACGGTCGTTTGTGAAATTAGCCATGGTGCTAATGTTTAGGGATTGTACAACTTCGTATTCATAATCCTGTTGATTGTAAGGAAGTGCAAAGCTCAATGCATTTACATTATTAAGATTTATTCCTTTCACCATTATCTCTATGGTTTCACCTTTCTTGTAGTTTTGTTTGGCGGTTGATATTTGTATTGAGCCTGAGACTTTCGCAGCGCTGTCATTAGTTTTTACTCCACCGTCTAATTGTGTAGCGACAATGGAAATATCATACGCATCAATTAAATCATTTTTATTAATATCGCCTTTGATGATATAACCTTCAAAGTCGGAATCACCTTTTCTTAAGCCAGTATAATTCATGTAAGAAGTCAGATCATTGTTATCAATTTTATGATCATTATTTATATCGCCCGGTAAGATGCTTGTTGTACCGGGAACTTTAAAAACATACAACTCACGACCGGAGCCATAATTGTTTGCTGATTCTGTAATAGATATTTTTAAATAGCGTGCAGCGGGGTGGTTGGGAAGTTCAAAAGTCTTGGTACTGTTGTCTCTTTTCCAATCAAATGTTCCGGCAGAAATCCATTTATTTTTATCCAGACTATACTCAACACTGCCTTTCATGAGAATCCCATTTCTACCATCGAGCCTTGGCAGGTATTCAAACCTGTCTAATTGATTGATGGTTTTTAAATCCATCACGATCGCGAATGATCCTGCTTTCTGTCCATATTTTGTATGCCAAATATCCTTCGTGTCAAAATCAAACAATTTAGATATTTCATAATCTTCCTGATCAGCGACAGAAGATTTAGCTACAATATCCCGGATAGCAAACTCTAAAGGATTGTTTTTTGTTCTTGCTGAAATAGTTGCCCAGTTGGAATTGCCAGTTTGGTTAACCGCTCTTATTTTAAAACTATATTCCGTTTCCGGCTGAAGATCCTCAAATGAAAAATGCGTGTTTTTAATAGTTGTGTAACGCATATCGTTAAACGCTATTTCATAAAAGTCTGCATTAGGAACGGCTTTCCATATAAGGTCTATGGTATAGGCTGTTTTGTTGCTATCGGCCACTTGCACATTTGCAGGTGTAGCTAAACTTCCCGTGTGTATTTTTAAATTATCTTTTGGTTTGAATGCAAAACCGTTGATAACTAATTTCACCTCACTTTTGGTAATATTCAAAGGAGCTATTTTTACCCAGGCTTGTGGATTCTTTATCATGCGAACTTTCGCAAATTCGCTTCCCGGGGTTGCGAACTGATTTAAGTTTGGCGCTGCATTATAAAAATAAACATTGCTGCTTTTAGTAAATGCTTCCAGGGTTTTCACTTCTGTAATTTTCAAATTTCTTCCGCTGCTACTTACTACAATATTTCTGGGTTTAGCAGACACATTAATTTTAAAGATGGTAGTTTTTTGTTTTACAAAACCATCAAAATTACCTTTTGTAGAATGCACTGTGATAGTTGCAGCATCACCTGATAAATTAGATTCTATAAGGGTTGTAGCGCCTGCGTCATTTTTGTATGCTTCTGTTGTACCGTCATCATCGTATTGTATAAAAGCAGATTTGCCGAATGGATATACTTCATATGTCCGTAAGCTTTTATCAATTTCATTTACGTGATTATTAGGATTATTCATAGGGATAATTGCACCTTTTTTCAAAAGTACAGGCAACTTCCAGATAGGTGCATCAAAGTTGTTGATGATACAATCACCTTTATATTCCTGCCCTGAAAAATAATCCACCCAATTTCCTTTTGGTAAATAAATATTGTTACGAATATCATTACCATCTTTATCCATTTCTGTGGATTGATAAATGGGTGCAATTAAAAAATACGGGCCATACATAAACTGATATTCCGTTGCCTTGCCCATCGTATAAGCATTTGCTTCCTCTAAAAACATAGCGCGAATCATTGGCAATCCTGCCACAGCTTCTTTTGCGAGACTATAAGTGTAGGGGAGAAGCGCTGATTTTAATTTGAGATAAGTTCGATTGATAGAAGTAGTTGGTTCGCCGAGAGCTTGCGGATATTTTGGATTAGCGCCCCAGCCATCCATATTTAATTGCATTGGTGTAAAAGTTTTCCATTCAAACTCTCTTGTATTTATAACAGGATTTTCTCCGCCGAAAATTCCATCCATGTCAGAAGTAATGTTAGACATGCCTGATAATCCCGCTCCAATAAATGTGGGGATATGAAAACGAATGTATTCCCAATTGCCACCGGTTTGATCTCCGCTCCAAACAGTAGAATAACGCTGTGTACCTGCCCATCCATCAACAGTAATAAAAAAAGGCCTGGCATCATTTCCATAATATGGTAAAATATGAGCCACGTCTGCAACACCATTCAGACCGAATGAATAACCTTCACCAACCCATGCTACATCAGTTTTTAAAACACGCACACCTGCATCACGAACTTCTTTCACAATATCTCTTTGTAACAATGCACTTACACCGGGTTTGGGATGGAGATCAGATTGTGTCCAGAGTCCTATTTGTACACCATGCTTGCGTGCATAATCTCCAAAAGACTTTAAGTTTGCAATATTGCTATCCATCGTACTTGTTTGCCCGTAACCTGCGCCATAACCATCATTTGGAAGAATCCAGCCAAAAGGCATATCATGTTTTTGATAACGATCTATTACAGCACGTGCAGAAAACTGGTAATTATTTTTTTCTCCGTTTAATGATTCTTTGATACCACCATTATTCTTCTGACTCTCTTTATATCGTTTACCATCTTCAAAAAGAATTCCGGTTGAATCTTCTTTCCAATAGTCGCGATTGTATG